>NZ_LJCS01000006.1:0-125996 GCF_001280945.1 Photorhabdus heterorhabditis
GGAATACTGGAATTACAAGCGGCGGGACTCGTCGTTTCTGCCCATGGAGGCCAGTGTAAATCCGTCACACAGACGGTTGCGGCCTAGGAAGTGGGAAGCCTCGCCCGACAGGGCGGGGAGCAGTCACCAAATTGAGAATGATTTCAGCAAACGGATTCAGAAGCCAGATAATCTGCGCTATGATTGGCTGCTTTTCATAATTCTTTGGTATTTATACCCAATAGATTTCAAGATGGATCGCGACGGCCAGGGAGCGAATCCCCGGGAGCATAGCTAACGATGTGACCGAAAGATAACAGGTACATAGGGAAGATCATCGTCCCCGGTGGGGCGGCTGGACTTCAAATCCAGATGAGGCCGCCAGCGGTCTCTGGCAGGTTCGACTCCTGTGATCTTCCGCCAATTGAGTTCTCCTGAATGCCACTAAGCTCGAAAAATCCCTTCACACAGCATGTTAAGATTATCTATGATGAGGGTGAACTTGTACAAAATTCAACTTGTAAGTCTTTCTTACAAGTTCGACAAGAGGGCAATCGACAAGTTAATCGTAATACACTGCATTACAACCTCTCAATGATCCTCGCTATCGGTTATCGCGTCCGATCTACTCGTGGTACTCAATTCCGCCAACCATTTTTCTGCTTGTTCTGCGGAAATTTTTTCATTTTGATTGAACAATCTTTGGATATTACGTCTTACTGCAACATCACCATGTAATGAACCGTTCAGGTAATTAAATCCCCGTAACAGGGAATATACCCAATAGATTTCAAGTTGCAGTGTGGCGGCAAGAGAACGCATCCCCAGGAGCATAGATAACGATGTGACTGGGGTAAGTGAACGCAGCCAACAAAGAGGCAACTTGAAAGATAACAGGTATATACCCAATAGATTTCAAGATGCATCGCGACGGCAAGAGAACGAATCCCCGGGAGCATAGCTAACTATGTGACCGGGGTGAGAGAGTGCAGCCAACAAAGAAGTAACTTGAAAGATAACAGGTATAGTTAATTGTCCACATACCAATGCCTTTTATAGCGAGTAAATTATCTGTTAGCTGCTGAATATCTTGTTCATCATCAGAGATTGTTAATGTTAATTCACCAGCTTCAATTAATTGGCTTAAGCGAAGTAATGCTTTGGCTTTGCTGACAGAAAATCTGCATTGGTGTAATTCATCTTAACATCTTGGATATCACCGTAATTGTTCTTTATTTTGTATCTCCAAGTGGATTGAGGATTTGGTGATTGTAATTAGTACTTAGGATAAAAAAGTGTTGAACCTTGATTTTAAATTCTAAAAATTTTTCTGACAGGAACAATATTGCTAATTTGTGGTCTTTAAACATGTCTGCTAAAGGAGATGTTAATGAAAGCATATTGTTTTAATTTACGACAGAAGATTCTGACGTCAATTCTGATTTTTACATGTTATATAGGTTTCGTTTACTCGAATACACATAAACAGTTTTTCCGTCATGATGGTAGTGAAATAACTTACTATCTTAAGCAAAGAGAAGGTAAAAACCTATTGGTGCTGATACAAGGTTCTGATTGTAATAGTATAGCTAATAATAAGTTTGTAAATGAGACATTCAATGATATTTATCCAGATACAGATGTGCTAACCGTGGAGAAATATGGTATTAATGCATTACTTCCTTGGTCTGATGCCGGTGAGCGTTCAGATTGTCCCAAGGCTTATATAGAATTAGATACGCCAGAACAGCGGGTTAAGGATTATATTCAGATCATTGGTTATCTGAAAAATCAAAATAAATATAAAAAAATCATTATATTGGGTGGCAGTGAAGGGGCGACGGTTGCCAATTTAATTACATCGCAAGTTAACTATATTGATAGAACAATCTCACTGAATGGTGGCGGTCGGTATTTAGCTGATGATATTATTCATAGTATGAAGAGTGAAGTTCCACCAGAACATATTGATCAGGCGATTAAAGGATTTAGAGCATTCCAGCAAAGAATACATAACAGCAATAATACGGGTAAGCTGGAAATGAGTAATCATGGCACTAATTGGTGGAAAGTTGCATTGGGTATTAATCAATATAAAGTATTAAATCAGACGAAAAGACCGGTTCTGATTATTCAAACATTGAATGATAACTCGGTCAGTGTGAGTGCAGCTATGAAAATGGAGGAGCAATTAAAGAAAAATAATATTACTTTCTACCAATACTCGGGATTGAACCATGGATTTAAAAATAGTGAAGGTGTTTTGCAAGTTGCTCCTATTGTTGAAGATATAAGGAATTGGCTATCCAGAACTTCTGGGTAAGAGCTTGTAATTTGCATGATATACCCTATGGATCATCAAGATGCAGCGCGACGGCAAGTGAACGCCTTCCCGGGAGCATAGATAACGATGTGACCGTGAGTGCAGCCAACAAAGCAGCAACTTGAAAGATGAGGGGTATATTTAATAATTAGATAATTACATGAAATTTATTTTTATTATTATCATTGTGGAATGGGATGTAATTATATTATTTCCTATGAACTATCATATTATTAATATGCTGCTTGTAATTTCCATAAAATATAATATTAAAATGTTATGAACTATTCGTTGTTTTTGCGATATGTTCTCAGTTTTACCTTTTATATAGTCGAGGGAAATTATAAGGTTATTTCTCATTATCATTCATGTATGTCATTATATTAGAAGGGGAAAATCAACAATATATTATGTTCATTATAGGATGTAATGTCTTTTTTATTTGTTTTTTGCTAATAAAATATTGATTTTAAATTAATTAAATTTATTTTTGTATTTTATTGACAATACATTAATGGCATCTATAGTTATATGTATTAGATAAGGCAGCAATATGGCATCAAAAATGCTGTATATATTATCTAAATGCTGGATAAATTCCTGATATACACTTATTTTCTAGTGAAAATGGTTACAATTTTATATGGGCAAGATAAATAGCTTATTGTTTGTATTCTTGAGTAATATAAGTTATTTATCAATTAGTTACATTAAATTGTGGAGTTTATATTATGATGATTAAAAAAGATATTTTGCTACATGAAGAGCTGCTTGTAGATGATGAGCTTAAAGTCGGTAAGGTAGAGAAGGTTAAGGTTGATATTTTGTCACCCAGTTCAGTCATCGTTAGCCTGAATATTTTAGGCGTAGTTGATGATTTCCATCTATTACTGGTGGATGGTGATAAGGATAAAGAGAAGATTGTGCTGCTCTATCTGTCTCTTTTACGTGTTCTTCATGAAAAATTAGATGTAAAAGTAAAAATTGCGAAAAGCAATCTTACTAAGATAAAATATATAGTAGGAGTAGAGATTTAATAAGTCTTTATTAAATCTCTGAATGAGTGCATGGAATAATATATTCGGTAGAATAATTGAATTTTGTTTGAAAGATATAATCAGATAGAGCTGGTTTTATTCAATTCAAAAAGATGTTTTCTACTAGATGCACTTAACCCCAGGCAGAACGTTAATATAACTGTTCTGCCTGTTTCGTTAAAGTGATTTATATTGGATTAAAATAACAAGAATTTTTTTGCACTTGGTTAATTTAATTTCATAACGGGAGTATGTCACACTTATTATATTAATTTACTTCTTATAAATGAATTGTGGTTTATTTGAGGTAATGTTTTAAAGGTAATAATAATATATCAAATAATAACATTAGCTTTGTTTTATAGACTTGGGTTTAATTACTTTACAAATTTAAATGTCCATATATTATTGCATGCAGACAAATTTATAACGTCGATTGAGGTTTATATATAAGGTTGTTTTGGTATATTGTTGCTGTCATTTAATGTCTCATGGTGAAAAAATAAAATATTTAACCGTTTTTACCTTTTATAAATAACCGAAATTGTGATCTTTGACGGAATTTATTAACCTTAAAGTAGTCATAGTTATTTAATTTACAAATTTAAAGATATGTAAACTAATAATATTACGTATGATTGCATATTTGAACTGAATTTTTCATACGAAGTCACCATTGATGGTGTTAGGGTCGCAATTAATACAGTTGTTACAGTTTTAATGCGACATAATATTAAAATATCAGGAGATGACATGCTTGATTCAAATTTAACAGATAATGATAGTAAAAATTCTTCCCCAGTTAATTCTTTTAACGAATGGGACCCGCTTGAAGAGGTTATTGTTGGTGTAGTTGATGGTGCCAGATTTCCTGGTTGGCATATGGCGATAGAGCCGGTATTACCGCCGAATCAGATTGAGACTTTTCACCGGAATGCAGGACGGTCATTTCCAAAAGAGCGGATTGAGGCAGCATCCAGAGAGTTAGAAGAGTTTGTTCATATTCTCGAAAGTGAAGGGGTTAAAGTACGTCGGCCCGAGCCTCAAGATCAATCTCAGGTATTTGGGGCGCCCGGTTGGAGCAGTACTGGGCTATATTGTGCCATGCCTCGTGATGCCCTGTTAGTTATTGGTGATGATATTATTGAATGCCCGCTGGCGTGGCGTTCCCGTTATTTTGAAACGGCGGCATATAAAACTTTACTTAAAGATTATTTTAAGCAAGGAGCGAGATGGAGCGCGGGGCCAAAACCACAGTTAATAGATGAACAATATGATTTTGAGTGGTATCAGGATGATGGTAAGGATAGTACTCGCCTTGCTGTGACTGAATTTGAACCGACATTTGATGCTGCGGACTTTATCCGTTGTGGGCGAGATATTATTGCGCAAAAGAGCCATGTGACGAATGAATTTGGTATCGAATGGCTTCGTCGTCATATAGGTGATGATTATCGTATTCACGTTTTTGAATTTAACGATGATAGCCCTATGCATATTGATGCCACATTTGTTCCTATGGCGCCTGGGAAGTTATTGATTAATCCAGAGAAGGTGTTAAAGATTCCTGAACTGTTTAAAGGATGGGATGTGTTACATGCCCCTGAGCCGATTATTCCTGACGATCATCCGTTGTATATGACCAGTAAATGGATCAATATGAATATTCTGATGTTGGATGAGAATCGCGTGATTGTTGAAAAGCAGGATGAGCCAATGATCGCGGCGATGAAACGTTGGGGTTTTACTCCGATTCCATGTAATTTCAGGAATTTTAACTCCTTCGGTGGTTCCTTCCATTGTGCAACCGTAGATGTAAGGCGACGCGGAAGTTTACAATCTTATTTTGACTAAAAGCAGCTATGGCTATCTGGCAATATTTTATTGGAATGCGTAATGTTCACATTAAGCTTTCTGTATTAGGGTAGCCATTATTACGTTGGTTTGGTTATGTATTGGCGTAATTTTACTATTGAAAAAGTGCTTATGATAGTGAAAATAGCTCGCAGATATTTGACCATAGTGAAATATGCATCTACATTTAAATAACCAAATTAAATGTTAGAAGACTGTATATACCATGTTATTATTCGCATGCATACTAGTTTCTACTAGGTTAGTATTAACCTCAGTAGGTGTGTGCATGCATTTTTTCATTTCTCCCCAGCTGCGCCACCAGACTTTGTTTGTCTAACCTTAAGTGAGGAAATTAATGATGGAATCGGCGATATCTGCAAACAATATTAAATTCTTTCTCAAGAAAATAAACGAACTGGTTGATATTGAAAATAAAAAAAATGGTGGTGCACTGGCGGCGGCTGTTATTTATGAAAATGAAATCATTTATGAGCGTTATATTGGCCAAGCCAGTATTGAACACGCTGTTGCTATAAATCCTGGTACTAAATTTTATTTAGCGAGTGTTTCAAAGCAATTCACAGCTTTTTGCATTGCCTTATTGGAAAACGAAGGAAAGCTCGGTATTAAGGATAAGGTTGGGCAATATTTGGATTACTTTCCTGAGTACTTTTCTGATATTACCATTGAACATCTTATTCATCATACTAGCGGATTACGTGATGAATTTATGCTGTATCGATTGGCAGGTAAAAATTCGAACTTTGACCACCGCAATCTTAATTTGGTGAGAAAACTGGCCCAACGGCAACAAGTGCTTAACTTCACGCCGGGGACATTCTATCTCTATAGCAACACGGGCTATAATTTGCTGGCGGAAATTGTTCGAGTGGTTTCAGGCAAGTCGTTGAGAAAATATGCAGAAGAAAATGTTTTTGTCCCATTAAAGATGAAGGATACTGGTTTTTATGATGATGTAACTGAGATTATCTTTAACCGGGCAATGGGTTACATCTATGACGAGAGTAAGAACCTGTGGATAAGAGATGATCTTAACGACTCAGTAGTCGGTGCTTCAGGTGTTCATTCTATTATGAATGATCTGTGTCGTTGGATGAGAGCATTTTATTCCCCATCTATTGTTCAAGATTTGCTTCCTCTGTTATCCCGTACGCCGGATTTAACCAATGGTAATCGTAATAAATATGCCTATGGTTTTGTTATCGATTACCGTGATGGGCAAAAGATAATACGACACGATGGCTCCTCTGCCGGCTTTAGATCAGAAGTTTGTATTTTACCTGATGCTAAATTAGGTATCGCTATTACTGCTGCGACAGGTATTAATGTTGTTAAATGGGTTAACCAGTGCCTTGATATATTGTTTAACATTGATATTTCTGTGCCAGAAAAACCGCGCTGTCTAACCAGTGATATCGATATCTCCGGTATTTTCCGGGGGGAAGATCCTTATCCTTATATTATTACCAAAGAAGATTGCTATTTATTAGGTAATTTATTCGAAAAAGGTAAACCGATTATCTTTAGCCATGACGGTACGTTCCATGAAGTAGGAAGTGCAATTCGATTCAGGCCCATCCTTGAAAATGAGAGTGTTATTGCATTGGAACAGATTAGTGAGAACGGGAATATTCTTTATTTTGAAAAGATGATCGATGAAGGTTATATCGATATTCGGCAATTTTTAGGGCGATATTATAGTCATGAAACAGAAGCGACTCTTTTTATTGCTGCTTCTGATGGTGATGTTTATATTGATGCGATTTTTTCGCCTGAAAGAAAAGAAGTATTACATCGGGTTTATGCTAATAGTTATTTCTCTCCGGTAACGAGGTTTGTTATCGATTTTGAGTTGGATTTTGATACGAATCAACCTCATCTCTATCTTAGCGATTCACGGTGCTGGAAGGTGGAGTTCGGCGCCATTTAGTGTAAATACGAATTGAGAATAGCATTTCTCTGGCAGGATTGAGCGGATTATATGAGAACATAATTATCTTGGTTAGAATAATTATATTCTTGACCTAATGCGAACATTATAAATATCTATTTATTTATTCAGGGTAATTTTTTGGAAATAATGATAACTCTGTTTAAGTTCAATTTTTTATAAAATCAAATGCCCATATGCTATTAATGAAAAAATAAATTTTTTAAGAGTTTTATACTGTTTTAAATAATCAATGTTATGATTTTTAAACTAAATCTTTATGAAAGGTCACTATTGCGGGTATTGCTAGTCGCGCCAGAATGATTTCGAATGGCTTTGGCGTCATTTAGATAATTATTATCGTATTCACGTTTTTGAATTTAATGATGATCAATCTATGTATAATGATGCTATATTTGTTCTTATATCCGTTATCTTTCAGGTTGCCTACTCACTTACCCTAGGAGTATAGTTATCTATGACATAGTTATCTATGCTCCTGGGGGTTCGCTCCCTTGTTGTCGCGATGCATCTTGAAATCCATTGGGTATATAGCATTTGGGAAACTGATGATTAATCCAGAAAAGGGGTTAAAGATTCACTAATCAGGTGATTGTTGAAATGTAGGATGAACCAAGGATCGCAGCAATAAAACATTGGGGGTTTATTCCGATTCTATGTAATTTCAGGAATTTTAATTCTTTCGGTTTATTTCCATGGTGTAACAGTGGATGTAAAGCGACGCAGAAGTTTACAATCTTATTTTGACGAGGAGCCGCTATGAGCATCTGGAAACATTCTTCTTGGGATGCGGTAATGTTTACATTAAGTATATTGCATGTGGTTGCTACTGTTACTCTGGTTGTATATTGGGATAATTTCACTCTTGTGGGTTGGTTGGGTAATGTTGTGCTGCTGACACTGATGACAACTTACAACATAATAGTGATATCACATTTTTTCACTCATACTCCCTGGTTTGTTTCTCGTACCATGAATATGCTTGTGTCTATACTGAATTCAATGAATATTGGACAGTCTGTACAGGCTTATCATCTGTCCCATGTTCGTAATCACCACAAATATAATAACGACCGGGGAGTAGGTGAAAATGGACCACAGGATACGTCTTCTACTTTTATAAATGGAAAAGAAATCGGGGAGCATAGCTCTCTTTGGAACTATTCTGTCCTTGGTGGAATATTCACTCTATATAACAGTTTTGTTCGTATGTTTTGGGCTGTATTTATCTGGCATAAACCGTTTAGCAACGTTGATAAGGGATATGAACAACTCCTTTCGAAAGACAAGGCGAGGAAAATTAAAGAGTTATGGCAATTGAGGTTAGATAGGTTATTTCAAGCAATGTGGGTTATTATCTTATTCACCTTGTCATGGAAATGGGCGTTATTTTGCTATTTACCCTCTCTCTATTTTGCTTTTATCTTGGTTAATATACAAAACTATTATGAGCATTATGGTGCACAGCCAGAGAATAGATTTTCAAATTCAGTCAGTTATTATGGGGGAATTTATAATTTATTGATGTTTAATGATGGTTATCATCAAGAACATCATATTTCAGGTGACACTCATTGGAAGTTGTTACCTAATTTACGTAAGAAATATCTAACTAAACTTTCAGCACAGGAAAGAGTTGTCAGCCCAGTACCTGCAATATTAGGTTTTTTACACAAACGTAGACCCTTACTGCATAAATCTATAAACCAAAAATAGTTCCCGGTAATTGGAAAGTCCGACGAATTTATTATTAAAGGAGTCTGCTATGATGCAAGAAAAATTCGATATTAGAGGAACAAAGCTGGCAAAGTCAGAATTTATGGTATACGAAACATCAAATAATATATCTATGAATGCGGTTTCTGATCTTCTGGATGGTCATCTTGCCGCTTGCCGGATTAGTCATTTTCTTTTACCAGAACAAAGAAAGAAAATAATTGAAAATTTTTGGCGTTCTCCAGCACTCACTCCCCGTTACGGAGATGGTATTGATGGTGTTGAGGGATATTTTATCGGGGCATCTCATATTGAAAAAAATACCCGCCAATATATAGAAGAAGTAGAAAATTTCCGCCCGGCAATGAGTGAGATTTTCCAGGATACGATCAATCCAATTGATCATTTCATAGAGCAAATAACGTATTTTAGTGGGAATAAACCACAGGTAACGCGTCCTGCTATGTATCATGGTGTTGCTGCGGGTAACGTAAAAATTGTGTATTGGAATAATTTCGGTGAATTCCTGTTGTTACCTCATGATGATCTTGCACAGTTGAGCGACCCACGTCAGAGCGATTTTGAGGTCCAACAAATTAATCGTGTCATGGCGGTAAATTTTTACGCTGACGTTCCCCAAAATGGAGGGCAATTAAAAGTATGGAATATTCAACCTGACAACCAATCACGTAGTACCCTTGGTTTAACTTACAGTGGTTTTCCCTATCCAGCAGAATTATTGGAAAATCATGCAAACATGGTAATCAATATTGAGGCGGGGGATTTGATATTGCTGAATGGAAATTTAATACATGCAGTACTGAATGGTAATACCCTATCTGTACCAGAACGGCGATTGCTTGTGACTTGTTTTATGGGTGTGCAGCAAAATGGTGATCTTATCTGGTGGACATAAATCATGATATTGAAAATAGTTCCACAGATATTTGACCATAGAGAGATATGCAGCTACATTTAAATAATTAATATAAAATATTATAAGACGCATACTATGTTATTACTTGCATGTATACCCAATAGATTTCAAGATGGATCGCGACGGCAAGGGAGCGAATCCCCGGGAGCATAGATAACTATGTGACCGGGGTGAGTGAGTGCGGCCAACAAAGAGGCAACTTGAAAGATAACAGGTATACACTGATTGCATCTGTTGGCTTAGCATTAACAGCCGTAGAAGTGTACATGCATTTTTTCACTTCTCCCCCAGCTCCACCGCCACCTCCTTTATTATCTATACCCTATGGATTTCAAGATGCATCGCGACGGCAAGGGAGCGAATCCCCGGGAGCATAGATAACTATGTGACCGGGGTGAGTGAGTGCAGCCAACAAAGAAGCAACTTGAAAGATGACGGGTATATAACTGTGTAATATTCTCGTTTCTGAGAGATGGTTTGCATGCAACGTGTTGCCAGATTTGGCTGTGCTGGCTTAGCTAAAACATAAGACAGGTGTGATTCCGATGATTTCTAAAGCCCTATGGGTCTCTTATGGCTCGACTTTGCTGTTTGTTTTGTTGTGGAGTAGTGGTGCGATTTTTTCGCGGTGGGGACTTGACCACAGTACCGCGTTTGCCATTCTTTCAATGCGTTTTGCTGTTGCGCTTATTTTTTTGATATTTCTGGGATTATTGTTCGGGCGTAAGGGCCATTTCCTGCCCGAACAGGGTACGCGTAAACAAGTAGCCAGTACCGGCATTCTGCTAATCGGTGGTTATTCTATTTGTTATTTTTTCGCGCTGGACAATGGAATTACCCCCGGAGTTCTGGCTACAGTGATGGGAATTCAACCGATTATTACATTGTTAGTCATCGAGCGCCGTTTTTCGGCTGTACGTTTGGCGGGTTTATTGTTAGCGTTGCTGGGTTTGATATTAGTGGTGTATCAAAGTCTCGTGCTGTCCCGATTTTCTCTGGCCGGTATTACTTTTGCTTTGGCAGCACTGGCTTGTATGAGTATCGGGGCGATTTTACAGAAACGAATTCATCAAGCTCCTTCTGTAGTTTTACCTCTACAATATGGTGTTAGCCTATTGCTTTGCTTGCTATTTATTCCTTTTCAGCCTTTTGAATTTCAGCTGGTGCCTGGCTTTATTATTTCGTTGTTATGGCTTGGATTAGTTATTTCTGTTGTGGCTCAATTATTACTTTATCGGCTCATTCGGGCAGGTAATTTGGTGAATGTAACCAGCCTTTTTTATCTCGTTCCTGGGGGGACGGCTGTAATGGATTATTTGTTTTTGGGAAATTCATTATCTACTCTAAGTTTGTTGGGAATGGTAGCCATTTTGTTAGGGCTTTTCCTGGTATTTCGTACAAAGAAAATATCTCTTTCCACCGAATAAATCTATATTTGCCGGGTTGTAATCAGCCTGGCAGTTCCCTTGTGGACTTAAGCACTTCAGTTACTTTGTATTGCTCCTTATATATTAAATGACAATCATTATCATTTGTATGTTGTCTATTTCCATCTTACAGTACTGCCCGCATATGTCGTATTACCAAATTGCATATATATCATGTTTGTATCACGTTAAATTATTAGGGAATGAATGATGGAATCAGCGATATCTATAGATAATATTAAATTGTTTATTAATAAAATAGACGAACTGGTTAATATTGAAGATAAAAAAAAGGGTGGGGCTCTCGCTGTTGCTGTTACCTTCGGTGATGAAACGATTTATCAGCGCCATATTGGACAAGCCAGCATTGAACATGCTATTGCTATACAGCCAAATACTAAATTCTATTTGGCGAGTGCCTCAAAACAATTCACAGCTTTTTGTATTGCTTTGTTGGAGAAAGAAGGAAAGCTCAACGTTAAGGATAAGGTCGGACAATATTTGGATGATTTTCCTGAGCGTTTTTCTGATATTACCATTGAGCATCTTATTCACCATACCAGCGGGTTACGGGATACATTTTTACTTTATAATCTGGCAGGTAAAAACTCAGATTTTGATTACTGCAATGCTGATTTAGTAAGAAAGCTGACTCAACGGCAACAGATACTTAGCTTTACCCCAGGAGAATATCATCTTTATAGCAACACAGGCTATTATTTTTTGGGAGAAATAATCAGCGTGGTTTCAGGTCAGACGCTGAGAAAATATGCAGAAGAAAATGTTTTTGCCCCATTAAAGATGAAAGATACCGTTATTTTTGACGATATAACCGAGATTATCCCTAATCGGGCGATGGGTTACACTTATAACGAAGATTCACATCAGTGGATAAGAAGCGATATCAACAATTCTGTGGTAGGTAGTGCAGCGGTTCATTCCACTGTGAATGATTTGTGTCGTTGGATGAGAGCGTTTTATTCGCCATCTATTGTTCAGGATCTGTTGCCTCAATTATCCCGTACACCAGATTTAATCAATGGCAATCGCAATAAGTATGCTTACGGTTTGGATATCGACCAACGTGAAGGGCAAAGGATAATACACCACAGTGGTACTTATGCTGGTTTCAGAGCTAATATTGTTATTTTACCAGATGCTAAATTAGGTATCGCGATTACTTCTGCAACAGATATTAATGTTGCTGACTGGGTGGATAAGAATATTGATATATTGTTTAACACTGATATTGAGCCAGAAAAACCGCATTGCCTAACCAGTGATATTGATATCACGGGTGTTTTCCGAGGGATAGAGTCTTATCCTTATATTATTACCAAAGAAGATGTTTATTTTTTAAGTAATTTGTTAGAAGACCGTAACCCAATAATCTTTAACGCTGACGGTACATTCCAGGGGAAAGGCGGTAAAATCCGGTTCAGACCCGTTATTGAGAATGACCGTGTTATTGCATTGGAACAGATTGATGAAAGTGACAATGTCTTTTATCTTAAAAAGCAAATTGATGATGGTGGTGTCGATATTAATAGATTATTAGGGAGTTATTATAGCCGTGAAATGGAGGCAGTTATTTCTGTTATATCAGCTGGTAATGGGATTAGTATTGATGGGATTATCTATCCTGTTAAAAAGGAAATTTTACAGCAGATTTACCGGAATAGTTATTTCTCTCCCAGTACTAAACTGATTATTGATTTTGAATTAGATCCTGATACCAATAAGCCTCATCTTTATATCAGTGATGCACGTTGTTGGAAAATAGAATTCGTTGCAGTTTAATTTATAAAGTGATCAATCAGGCAGAACTATTATATTTATGTTCTGCCTGTTTTTCGTAAATATCAGCTCTCATAGTTACTTTATATTGCTGCTCATACATTAAATGATAATCATTGTCACTTGGATATTTCTTGTTTACGTCTTACAGTACAGTCCACATATGTAATTGCTATTAAACTGAATATATATACCCTTCATCCTTCAAGTTGCTGCTTTGTTGGCTGCGTTCACTTACCCCAGTCACATAGTTATCTATGCTCCTGGGGGTGCGTTCACTTGCCGCCGCGCTGCAAATTGAAATCTATTGGGTATATGTTCTATTTGATAATTGTAAATAAGGAAATTAATGATGGAATCGACGATATCTACAGATAAGATTAAATTGTTTCTCAAGAAAATAAATGAATTGGTTGATATTGAAAATAAAAAAATGGGGGGAGCGCTCGCGGTTGCTGTCACCCATGGAAATAAAACTATTTATGAGCGTTGTATCGGGCGAGCCAGCATTGAATATGCTATTGCTATAACCCCTAAAACTAAATTTTATTTAGCGAGTACTTCAAAACAATTCGCGGCTTTTTGCATTGCCTTGTTGGAGAAAAAAGGAAAGCTCTGCGTCAAGGATAAAGTTGGACAATATTTAGATTACTTCCCCGCAGAATTTTCTGATATTACCATTGAGCATCTTATTCATCATACCAGCGGATTACGGGATGAATTTATGCTTTATAACCTGGCGGGCAAAAATTCCGACTTTGATCATCGTCATATTGATTTAGTGAGAAAATTGACCCAACGGCAACGGGTACTTAACTTTTCGCCTGGAGAATATTATCTTTATAGCAATACGGGCTATAATTTGCTGGCGGAAATAGTCAGAGTAGTTTCAGGTAAATCGTTGAGGAAATATGCAGAAGAAAATATTTTCATTCCATTAAAGATGAAAAATACCTTTTTCTACGATGATGTTACCGAGATTATCTTTGATCGGGCAATGGGTTACGCTTATAACGCGGGCTTGCATCAGTGGATAAGAGATGATCTCAACGATGCGGTGGTCGGTGGTTCAGGGCTGTATTCTACGGTAAATGATTTGTGTCGTTGGATGAGAGCGTTTTATTCGCCATCCATTGTTCAGGATCTGTTGCCTCAATTATCCCGTACACCAGATTTAACCAATGGTAATCGTAATAATTATGCCTACGGTTTTATTATCAGCCAACGCGAAGGGCAAAAGATAATACAACACGGTGGTTCCTATGCTGGTTTTAAATCTCATGTTTGCATTTTACCGGAAGCTAAATTAGGTATTGCGATTATTGCAGCAACAGGTGTTGAGGTGAGTCAGTGGGTGGAACAGCATATTGATATATTATTTAACCCCCCCCATATTGAGCCAGAAAAACTGCATTGTCTAACTCGTGATATTGATATCACCGGTATTTTCCGAGGGGATGAGCCTTATCCTAATATTATTACCAAGGAAGATACTTATTTGTTAGGTAATTTATTCGAAAAAGGTAACCCGATTATTTTTAACTCGGACGGTACATTCCAGGAAGAAGGCGGTAAAATCCGGTTCAGACCGGTCATTGAAAATGACAGTGTTATTGCATTGGAAAAGATTGATGAAAATGGCAATGTCTTCTATCTTAAAAAAAGGGTTGATGACGGTGGTGTCGATATTCAACTATTGTCAGGACGTTATTATAGCCATGAAACAGAAGCAACGTTTGTTATTTCTGTTTCTGGTGATGGAATTGAGATTGACGGAATAGTTTATCTAGGTAAAAAAGAAGTCTTACGGCGGATTTACGGGAATAGTTATTTCTCTCCTGGTGCTGAACTGATTATTGATTTTGAATTAGATCCTGATACTAATAAACCACGTCTCTATATCAATGATGCCCGCAGTTGGAGGATAGAGTTCGTTCTAATTGATAGGAGATAACACTGCCTTAGCAGGACAGGAGAGCTTGAAGGTATTTTTTATTATACCCAATAGATTTCAAGTTGCAGGGCAGCGGTAAGGGAGCGAATCCCCGGGAGCATAGATAATTCAGTGACCGGGGTGAGTGAGTGCAGCTAACAAAGAGGCAACTTGAAAGATGACGGGTATATTTATTATTTTGCCTGTTTTATAACCTTAAATAAGGGAATTAATGATGGAATTAACGATATCTAGAGATAATATTAAGTTGCTTCTCAAGAAAATAGATAATTTAATTGATATTGAAAATAAGAAAAATGGCGGCGCCCTCGCGATTGCTGTTACCCACGGAAATGAAACCATTTATAAACGCTATATCGGGCAATCCAGCATTGAACATGCTGCTGCTGTAACCCAAAATACGAAATTCTATATGGCGAGTGTTTCAAAACAATTCACGGCTTTTTGTATTGCCTTGCTGGAAAAAGAAGGAAAGCTCAACGTCAAGGATAAAGTTGGAAAATATGTAGATTATTTCCCGGCACATTTTTCTGATATTACCATTGAGCATCTTATTCATCATACCAGTGGATTACGGGATAAATATCTTCCCTATGGCTTGGCAGGTAAAAATTCAGATTTTGACCATCGTAGTATAGATTTATTGAGAAAACTAATTAAACGGCAACAAGTACTTAATTTCACTACAGGGGAACGTTTTCGGTATAGCAATATGGGCTATAATTTGTTGGCGGAAATCATCAAAGTGGTTTCAGGTAAATCGTTAAGGGAATATGCGAAAGAAAATATTTTTATCCCATTAAAGATGAATAATACTTCTTTCTATGATGAGGTTACTGAGATTATCTCTGATCGGGCGATAGGTTATGTCTATAACGAAGATGCAAATCAATGGATGAGATATGATCACAACGATTCAACTATAGGTAGTGCAGGGCTTCGTTCTACAGTGAGTGATTTGTGTCGCTGGATGAAAGCATTTTATTCACCATCGATTGTTCGGGATATGTTACCTCATTTATCTCGTATGCCAAATTTAACTAATGGTAATCGCAACAATTATGCTTACGGTTTTATTATCAGCCAACGTGAAGGACAAAAGATAATACGGCACGATGGTTCCTATGGTGGTTTTAAAGCGGAGGTTTGTATTTTACCTGATGTTAAATTAGGTATCGTGATTACGGCTGCAACAGGCATGAATGTCTCTGAATTTGTTAATCAATGTCTTAATGTGTTATTTAATACTGGCATGACTGAGCCAGAGCATTGCCAAACTAATAATATCGATATCACCGGTATGTTCAAAGGGGTTGATCCCTATCCTTATATTATTACCAAAGAAGAAACTTATTTATTAGGTAATTTATTTGAAAAAGGTAATCCGATTATTTTTAACGTTGATGGTACATTCCAAGAAAAAGGAGGAGAATTCCGGTTCAGACCTATCATTGAAAATAATGATATTATCGCACTGGAACAGATTGATGAAAATGACAATGTTTTTTATTTGAAAAAGATGATTGATAAAGGTGATATCGATATTCAGCAATTGTCAGGACGCTATTTCAATCACGAAACAGAATCGATTATCAATATTGAAGTCTCTAGTGGTGAGATTTATATTGATGCGGTTGTTTTACCCGGTAAAAAAGAAGCTTTACGGTGGGTTTACGATAATAGTTATTTCTCTCGGGCTACAGAACTGATTATTGATTTTGAATTGGACTCTGATACCAATAAACCTCATCTTTATGTTAATGATTCACGTTGTTGGAAGATAGAATTTGTCCCGGTTTAATTGATAAGGTTGTAAATATGCATTAAGAATAATGCTTTTTTATAGGATGAAGAGATTCGATTGAGAGCATAAAGATATTTTCTATCTAGTCTATTTATTTTCGGTCAGAACTATTATGATGATGTTCTGGCCGTTTTTTTACATAGCTTATGCACTTTAAATGATTATGTGAGCTATTTTCAGTGACTTGAAATCTAAAGTTGCCAAATAAATTACCTTGATTTCCACCACTGATATAAAACTTCCACATCAGGAGAAGTGAGCAATTTCATCGCTTCTTTTAGCTGTTCCAAGGGCCAGTGCCACCATTGCATCTTAGTCAGCATAGCGATTTGCTCATCAGAAAAACGCTTTCTAATAATTTTCGCAGGAATAGTATAGTGATATATACATAATTGAGAAATATAGTTTAATCTTGATCACAATAAAAGGAGTGTGAATTCATTATAGAGAGTACATTATGTGATATTGATTCCTATTTCTCCAACTTAATGTTGAAAAAATATTTTAGTCTAGGATATATAGGATAGAATAATTAAATAGATTTTTATTTGGTTTCGAAATTATATTTATTTTAATGTTATCATTTGTTTTCTATAGATATCATTATCTGTGATTAATTGTTATTTTTAATAAATAAGATAAAACAATAATAGGTGGAAATAATTCACATGATTAATATAAATAAAACATATTCATCTGAAGATGATCAGATATCTTGTGATCTTGATTCTGAGGTCGTTATTGGGTTAGTTGGTGCTGTAGGAACTGATTTGGAAATAATCAAAGATTCTATAACACAGAAGCTTAATGCGTTTAGATATGATGTGCAGGAGATAAGAATATCTTCTGAAATCATTTCAGTATTAAGAGATATTCCCTCAACAAAGGATAATTATGAAAGGATAAGTTGTTTAATGTCGGAGGGTAATTATTTAAGAGAGTCTAGCCAAGATAATTCTATATTGGCATTAGCTGCGACAGCAGAAATAAATAAAAGAAGAGAGAAGAAAAATTCTTTACCGAAACCATCTATTAGGAGAGCATATATTATAAATTCTCTCAAACATCCAGATGAGGTCAACGCATTAAGGGAGATTTATGGAAATGGATTTTTCCTGATAGGTGTATATACTAGTAAGTCTCAAAGATTAAAGAATCTTACTGTCGATAAAGGCATTGATAGGGAAAAGGCTAAGGAGTTGATTAGTCGTGATTCTAATGAGGGAAATGAGTGGGGACAGCATACAAGAGATACTTATGAGTTATCAGATTTCTTTATAAGTTATGATGGAAATAAAAATAGGACCGACAATAATATATGGAGAATATTGGATCTTATTTTTGGTAATCCATATGTTACTCCGACCTTTGATGAATATGCTATGTTCATGGCTTTTTCTGCTTCATTACGATCTGGAGATCTTTCCCGTCAGGTTGGGGCTGTATTAACGAAAAATGAAAGTATCATATCAACTGGGGCTAACGATGTACCAAAATTTGGCGGAGGATTATATTGGCCTGAATATGTAGGAGATGAAATTGAAGATACTAAAAATGGTAGAGATTATAAATTAGGTGAGGATTCAAATGCGAAAGAGAAAAGATTAATTATTGAAGATATACTTAAAGATGTCAAAAATGAAAAAAAGGAAGAATTTAAAGAATATCTTCTGAAAAGCAAGATCAAGGATATTACCGAGTATGGGAGGGTTGTGCATGCTGAGATGGAAGCTATCTTAGCATGTGCAAGAAGTAATATTAGTACTTATAATGGAATATTATATTGTACTACATTTCCATGTCATAATTGTGCAAAACATATCGTTGCCAGTGGTATAAAACGAGTTGTCTATATTGAACCTTATCCTAAAAGTAAAGCCTTTGATTTTCACCCTGATTCTATTTCAACTCCTGAGGGAGGGGTAGCTGACAATAAAGTAATTTTTGAGCCATTTGTGGGGGTAGGGCCTCGTTGTTTCTTTAATTTATTCTCTATAAATCTAGGAGTAGGTTATAAAATCAAAAGAAAAAATAAAGAGGGTAAAACTTTTAATTGGGATAGGAGAGATGGAAAACTCAGAATGAAGATGCTATCATTATCTTATATAGAGAAAGAAACCGAATCAGCAGCTAATGTAGATAGATTAATAAAGGAGTTAAAGAAATGACTAAGAAAGAGGAGTTTTTAGCTTATTTAAGTGAAGCGAGTAAAATAGTTGAACAATGGCCAGATTGGAAGAAAGGTGGATTGAAAACGCACCGTAACCTACAAACATCTGGTAAAGATAAATCTAAGACTTATGTGATTGATGAGAATAAAAAATAAATTGGTATAACTTATTCTTACTTATTGAAAAACAGAGAACTTGATAATGGTTTTCTGTTTTCTGACTGTTATATAATGAATTAAAATAATAAAGTAAGGTTTTATTTTAACACCCTGATAGTTACATCGATGTGGATAAATATAAAGAGTAACCCTTTTTAGGGTTACTAGTAAATATAGTGAATAACTCAAACTCATTATTTGTTTTCAAAAAATGCCCGTTTTAAACCTAATTCCAGACCGCGAATTTCTGCTAAACCTTTTAAACGGCCAATACAGGAGTAACCGGGATTAGTTTGTTTTTTTAGGTCATCAATTATTTGATGGCCGTGGTCAGGGCGCATTGGGATTAAACGGTTATCTCCAGCTTGTTTACGGCGATATTCTTCACGTAGGATTTCCATAACTACGTTATACATATCCACATCACCAGCCAGATGAGCGGCTTCATGGAAAGTTTTGCTGTTTTCTTCCCGTTGAGTGGAGCGTAGATGAGTGAAATAGATTCGGTTGCCATAGCGCTTAATCATCTCAACCAAATCATTATCACCACGAACACCATAGGAGCCGGTACACATGGTAATGCCGTTAACTGGGCTTGGTTCAATGGTTGTCAGCCATTCAATATCTTCAATAGTGGAAATAATACGCGGTAAGCCCAGAATAGGACGCGGTGGATCATCCGGGTGAATTGCCAGACGTAAACCATATTCTTCACAAACAGGAACAATCTGGTATAGGAAATAAGCTAAATGTTCACGTAGCTTAGTGCGGGTAATATTTTTGTAGCGATCTAATTGAACCTGAAATTCTTTCAGCGTATAGCCTTCTTCGGCGCCCGGTAGACCGGCAATGATATTAGCAGTAAGTTGCTTAATATCAGGAATCGACATATTGTCGTAATAGACTTTTGCTTGAGTTTGTTCTTCAACGGTATAATCGGCTGTTGCATTAGGGCGTTTGAGGATATAGATCTCAAACGCGGCAAAGGCAATTTGATCAAAACGTAAGGCTTTAGAACCATCAGGAAGCAGGTACTCAAGATCAGTGCGTGTCCAATCGAGTACTGGCATAAAATTATAGCAGACGGTATCAATGCCACATTCCGCCAAATTTTTTAGTGAAGTTTTATAGTTATTAATCCATTGTTGGTAGTGACCGGTTTGAGTTTTAATTTCTTCATGGACAGGTACACTTTCAACAACTGACCAAATAAGCCCTTTATCTTCAATCATCGTCTTACGGACTAAGATCTCATCTTTATGCCAAACATGTCCGTTAGGAATATGATGCAACGCGGTAACGATGCCGGTTGCACCCGCCTGACGGATATCATCTAAGGAAACAGGGTCATTTGGGCCGAACCAACGCCAGGTTTGTTCCATGGTTATTTACCTTTGCACAAATTTAGAAAGAACAACTGGATATATACCCAATAGATTTCAAGTTGCAGTGCGGCGGCAAGTGAGCGCATCCCCAGGAGCATAGATAACTATGTGACTGGGGTAAGTGAACGCAGCCAACAAAGCAGCAGCTTGAAAGATGACGGGTATAAAAACTTATTTATTAGTTATTCCGTTAAATTAATTACGTCTCTTTGTTATTTCGTAGGGATACGAATTAAAGAGATAACCGTCGAAATAGGGATCATCAATATCAGACAGTTCCAGTAAACGTAATTTTACATTCTCCAAATGTTGCCACATTGCTTGTTTAGCAGCAGCCGGATCTTTTTTGATCATGGCGGAGAAAATGATCTGATGATCATGCAACCACTCTTTACGGTAATCTTTGTCAGTGATTCGGGTGTGGAGTTTCAGCCACATGGGATTATTTTCCCGCCAAGCCCAGGATTGTTTGAGTAGTTCAACTAACATGCTGTTATGGGTTGCTTCAGCAATTGCCAGATGGAATTCTCTGTCACCGGATTCATCTTCACCAGAAACCAAATCTTCGGATTCTCTTTTCAATGCTCGACGCATACTAGCAACGTCGTTTGGTGTCACTTGCATTGCGGCAAATTCGGCAATATTACTTTCCAATAATTGACGAGCCTGTAATAGCTCAAAAGGCCCTGCTGCATTGATTGAGCATGAAGAGGCAGGCAACAGCTGAGGGAGACTGATAATATAGACCCCGGAGCCTTTACGGACTTCGATCAGATTTTCCAGTTCGAGCATAATTAATGCTTCACGAACCACGGTTCTGGAAACTCCTAATAATTCAGCAAGTTCCCGTTCGGGGGGTAAGCGATCCCCGATGTGATATTGTTGATTAGCAATCATCTGCCTTAATAAAATGCCGACTTCTTGGTAAGGACGTTTTGGCTCAAGTAAATGCTTCATCATGTGACTACCATTACGATGATTATCTATTAATTGTATGGATCATAGTCAAAAACAGGAATTGGTCAACCAAAAATACCATTTCAGGGTGAAGGCCAAATGACCTTCACCTATGATGATTATTTTACTGCGCGAATGCGCTCTACCATACGGTAAAGTATCGGGTCATTTTTCCTGATGTCGTCGTACATAG
Organism: Photorhabdus heterorhabditis; assembly: GCF_001280945.1. Classification (NCBI taxonomy): domain Bacteria; kingdom Pseudomonadati; phylum Pseudomonadota; class Gammaproteobacteria; order Enterobacterales; family Morganellaceae; genus Photorhabdus; species Photorhabdus heterorhabditis. The sequence continues at coordinate 21,668 of NZ_LJCS01000006.1, forward strand.
GTTTGACGGCTTCTTCAAATGACTTTTTATCGACATCAATAAATTTAACCCCAATTTTTTCTGCATTTTGGCGTTCCCTCGCCTCTGATTTTTCCCATAATTTCGTCATATATTCCGAGGAGTTGATTGCAGCATTCATGAGAATTTTTTGTTGTTCTGATGACAACTTATTGAGAGATTTATTAGAAATAACTAATACATCTGGCACCATCGTGTGTTTATCCAGTGAGAAGTATCTTGCAACTTCACTGTGACGGCTCAGGCTGAAAGAGGGAATGTTATTTTCTGCGGCATCGACAACTCCCTGTTGCAGAGCAGTATACAATTCGCCGTAAGCCAAAGGTGTTGGATTACCTCCCAAGTTTTTCACCATTGAAATGGCTGTTGGACTAGGTTGTACTCGGATCTTCATACCTTTGAGATCGGCGGGAGTACGAAGGGGTTTTTTGGCGTAGAAGCTGCGTGCACCTGCTTCATAGTAGGTTATGCCAATAAACCCGCGGTTTTTGCTGGAAGCGAGGATCTCTTTACCCATTTCTCCATTTTTGATTTTTTCGTAGTGTGCTTTATCGCGGAATAAATAAGGCAGATTAAAAGCGGAATAAGCGGGTGAGAAAGCTTCCAGCTCTGCGGCGTTAGATTTGACTAAATCCAACGCACCATTTTGCATCAGCTCCATGGATTCCCGTTGATTACCTAATTGTGCATCTGGATAGATCCGAATACGAACATCACCATTTGTTTTTTGGCGAACTTCATCAGCAAACTGAGTCATTGCCTTGTGTACTGCGTGATCGCGGTTATGGTTATGGCTGAGTTTTAATGTTGTCACTGCCATAACTTGTGACGCTCCCAGGGTAAATATCGCCCCGATTACAGTACATAAAATACGCTTAGAATTGTTCATTGTTCGTTCTCCAATTGCTGTAAATAGGTTACGGGCACAACTGAACTGACGGCCAAACCATAAGCACCACTTCTGCTGTCGTCAAAAAGTAAATGCTATTTGGTTGACCAATATCACAAAATAATCGTGTCAGCTAGTGAACCAGTCAGTTTGTGATCCCGCTCACTGGATGTTTTTTTGACCTGGATCTTATAATCCAGGTGGCGTAGCGTTCTCTTTACTTGCGTTGGTCAAGCAGTTTTCCATTATCTGGTTGACCAAATATGGCATCCGTTAAGGTCAATTCCGTTAAGATCAATTTCGTTAAGATCAATAGAAAGGACAAGCCCCATGAAAAACCTTGTGGATTGCATCAATAAAGGTTTGGCATTTTTTACAATCTGCCTTTCCACTTTTTTGGTGTTTTGTGTTACATGGCAAGTCGTTTCCCGCTATGTGCTTGGTACACCGAGTACGGTAACGGATGAATTTGCCCGTTATCTGTTTATGTGGGTCGCCATGATTGGCGCGGCATATACCACAGGCCAACACCGCCACTTAGCTATCGACTTATTAGCCATGAAACTTAAGGGGGTAGGTAAAAATATTGTGGGTTTAGTTATACAGACCTTGATTGCTCTGTTTGCTTCCGTGGTGCTGGTGTATGGCGGATCGGTACTGGCTATCTCGACGCTTGAAACTGGGCAAATCACTCCCGCGTTGGGGCTACAGATGGGATATGTCTACTTATGTCTGCCAATCAGCGGTGTTCTGATAATCTTCTATGCACTGGTAGATAGCGTTGCTCTTATTCAGAATTTTTCAGGCAAAGATACCACCATTTCGGAAAATGATTGAAATCACCAGACAAGACAGAAGGGGATGAGCTTATGGATTGGCAAGTTGTTTTAGCTTTGTTTGGTAGTTTCGCGGTATTACTGGCACTGGGTGTCCCGGTATCCTTTGCGATTAGTTTGTCATCATTACTGACCATTATGATGACGCTACCAATGGGAGCGGCTATTACTGTTGTCGCTCAACGTATGGCTGCGGGTGTTGATAACTTCTCTTTACTGGCTATTCCGTTCTTTATTTTGGCGGGAAATATTATGAATCAGGGGGGGATTGCTACCCGGTTGATTAATCTGGCAAAAGTTATTGGTGGTCGCTTGCCCGGTTCACTGGTTCACGTCAATATTATGGCGAATATGTTTTTCGGTGCGATTTCAGGTTCTGCGGTGGCATCTGCTGCGGCAGTCGGTGGAACGATGGCGCCAATGCAGAAAAAAGAGGGCTATGAACCGGAGTATTCTGCCGCAGTAAACATTGCTTCCTGCCCTACCGGTTTGTTGATCCCACCAAGTAATACTTTGATTGTTTATTCACTGGTTTCCGGTGGTACATCAATTGCTGCGCTGTTTCTTGCAGGTTATATTCCTGGCATTCTGATGGGGGTATCTCTGATGATAGTGGCGGCAATTATTGCTAAACGCCGTGGCTATCCAGTTTCACCAAGGCCCACGTGGAACGAGTTTTTTATCACTTTGATTCGTGCATTGCCTTCTCTGATGCTGATTGTGGTTATTATGGGCGGTATCATTGCCGGTATTTTTACTGCGACAGAAGCTTCCGCGATTGCAGTGTTGTACAGCTTTGTACTGGCAGTCCTGATTTATCGCGAAGTCAGTATGACTAAACTGCCAAAAATCATTTTGGATTCTGCTGTGACGACTTCCATTGTTCTGCTGCTGATTGGTGCATCAATGGGAATGTCTTGGGCAATGGCAAATGCTGATCTGCCCTATCTGATTGCTGATGCATTGATGGTAGTTTCGGAAAACCCGCTGGTTATTCTACTCGTCATTAATATCATTCTGTTGCTGGTTGGAACCTTTATGGATATGACCCCGGCGATTCTGATTTTTACGCCGATTTTTCTGCCTGTGGCGCAGAGTATGGGGGTTGATCCGGTACACTTCGGCATCATTATGGCCTTTAATCTGGCTATTGGTATCTGTACGCCGCCGGTAGGGAGTGCGCTATTTGTTGGCTGTTCCATTGGTGAGGTCAGCATTAATCAGGTATTGAAACCGCTGGTGCCAATGTACTGCGCTTTGATTATCGCCTTGATGCTGGTGACCTTTATGCCACAGCTGAGTCTGTGGTTGCCTAAGATGTTACTGAATTACTAATTATTCAGGTAATTTGCGTTTTAAAAAGGAATTGTTCCATGATTCGCAATATAGCCAATTGCAAAATCAACTCTGCTATTTCTTACCCTTCCTATGATCGTAAAAGGTTGGTTGCCCGTATTGTTCATCTGGGGTGTGGCGCGTTTCATCGGGCACATCAGGCAGTTTTTACGCATCATATGCTGGAAAAAACAAACAGTGATTGGGGAATTTGTGAAGTCAGCTTATTCTCCGGCCAGACGGGGATTCAGCACCTTAAAGATCAGGATTGCTTGTGTACCATTGCGGAAAAAGAGGCAGAAAAAACTGAGCTGAAAATTATTGGCTCTATGGTTGATGCTTTGCATCCTGAGTTTGTGGGTCAGCAAGGTATTCTGGCAACCATGGCACAGCCGCAGGTGGCGATTATCTCTCTGACAATCACTGAAAAAGGTTATTGTACCGATATCGCCAGCGGTAAGCTGGATGAAAATAATGCGTTGATTCAACAAGATTTAGCCAACCCAACCGAACCAACATCCGCTATTGGCTATATTGTTGAAGCGCTTCGCCTGCGTTATGAACGTGGTTTACCGCCGCTGACGGTGATGTCCTGTGATAACGTCAAAGAAAATGGCAATGTTGCTCGTGAAGCGGTGGTGGGTTTTGCCCGTTTACGTGATGAAAAACTGGCGCAGTGGATTGAACTAAATGTGACTTTCCCATGCACAATGGTTGACCGCATTGTTCCTGCTGCGACATCAGAATCGTTGGGGGAGATTGCTGAACAGTTAGGTGTATATGATCCCTGTGCAATCACCTGTGAACCTTTCCGTCAGTGGGTGATTGAAGATAATTTTGCCAATGGCCGCCCAAACTGGGATTTAGCAGGGGCACAATTCGTTAAAGATGTCGTGCCTTTTGAAACCATGAAATTACGGATGCTAAACGGTAGCCACTCATTTTTGGCTTATCTGGGTTATCTGGGAGGGTATGCACATATTGCTGACACAATGGCTAATTCCGATTACAGGCAAGCTGTTTTGGGTTTGATGTTGCAAGAGCAAGCACCAACTCTGACGATGCCGATAGGAACAGATCTTTCCCAATATGCCCATCTGCTGATTAAGCGTTTCAGTAATCCCAGCCTTAAACACCAGACTTGGCAGATAGCAATGGATGGCAGCCAGAAATTACCACAGCGTATGTTGGACTCTGTGACTTATCACCTGACCAATGGCAGCGATTATCCTCACCTGGCTTTAGGTATCGCCGGATGGATGCGTTATGTCAGCGGTAAAGATGAGCAAGACAAATTGATTGATGTGCGTGATCCACTGGTGGAGCAATTTAAATCTATTTACCAGCAATATGGGGTATCTATTGATGTGGTACCTGCATTGTTGGCTGTTTTTGGCAATCCATTGCTAGCCAATCCGCATTTTGTCCGGGCAGTTACTGAAGCTTACCAGCAATTACTAGATTGCGGCGCTCGTCGGGCGGTGGCAGCACTCTAAATGGGTGAAGGAAAGAGTATGAAAAATTTTATATGTGAAGATTTTCTGCTGAACAATGACATTGCCCGTCAGCTATATCATGAATATGCCGCAGATATGCCGATTTATGACTATCACTGTCATCTTAATCCGCGTGAAATTGCTGAAAATCGCCAGTTTGATAACCTTGGTCAGATTTGGCTCGAGGGGGATCACTATAAATGGCGGGCAATGCGTTCTGTTGGTATTGATGAATCACTCATTACCGGCAGACAAACGGGTGATGATGAAAAATATCAAGCATGGGCAAAAACGGTACCGTTGACATTAGGAAATCCACTTTATCACTGGACACATCTGGAATTACGCCGTCCGTTTGGCATTACCGGGAAATTATTGGGGCCGGAAACTGCCGATGAAATCTGGCATCAATGCAATGAAAAGCTGGCAACCCCAGAATTTTCAGCCCGTGGCATTATGCAGCAAATGAATGTTCGAATGGTTGGGACTACGGATGATCCGGTGGATTCTCTGGAATATCACCGCCAAATCGTGGCAGATGAGAATTTTGATATCGAAGTATTACCGAGTTGGCGCCCTGACCGGGTATTTAAAATCGAGTTGGCGGGTTTTACTGACTATATCAAACAGCTTGAAGTTGTGGCGGATGTATCGATCTCTTCTTTCGCTGATCTGTTACACGCGTTGGAGCATCGTCTTGATCATTTTGCCGAGCATGGCTGCCGGGCTTCTGACCATGGCATAGAGAATCTGCGTTATGCGCCGGTTCCTGAGCAAACAGTATTGAATGGTATTCTGCAAAAACGGCTGACTGGCGATACTCTCTCTGAGTTTGAAATTGCGCAGTACACCACGGCGGTTTTGGTGTGGCTTGGTCGGCAATATGCGGCCCGTGGTTGGGTGATGCAGCTGCATATCGGCGCTATCCGTAACAACAATACCCGCATGTTTCGTCTGCTTGGTGCGGATAGTGGTTTTGATTCCATTGGTGATAATAATATCGCCTGGCCGTTATCCCGCCTGCTAGATAGTCTGGATGTGACGGATGAATTGCCGAAAACGATTCTTTACTGCCTGAATCCACGAGATAACGAAGTGATTGCAACGATGGCTGGTAACTTCCAAGGGGGCGGGATTGCCGGTAAAGTGCAGTTTGGTTCGGGCTGGTGGTTCAATGATCAGAAAGATGGCATGTTGCGCCAGCTTGAACAACTTTCTCAACTTGGGTTGTTGAGCCAGTTTGTCGGTATGTTGACTGATTCCCGTAGCTTTCTTTCATACACACGACATGAATACTTTCGTCGCATTCTGTGTAACTTGTTGGGGCAATGGGCAGAAAATGGTGAAATTCCCAACGATAGAATGATGTTAGGACAGATGGTTGAGGATATTTGCTTTAATAACGCCCGCCGTTATTTTGCTTTGCCGGGAGAAAACCCATGAAGCAGATTGCGTTCCTTGGTGAATGTATGATTGAACTTAATGGCGCGCCTTTCGGCACGATGCATCAGACTTTTGGTGGTGATGCACTGAACAGTGCGGTTTATTTAGCACGAGCAAGCCAACAGAAAATTGCTGTCAATTTTGTGACTGCGCTGGGAATGGACTTACTCAGTGAAGGAATGATCAAACGTTGGCAAGATGAGGGCATCTATACGCATCTGGTGTTACGTGATCCAGCTCATCAGCCGGGGTTGTATCTGATTCAGCTTGATGAGCAGGGAGAGCGCACCTTTCTGTACTGGCGTAATGATTCTGCCGCTCGTTATATGGCTCGCCATCCTGATTTCTTTTCTGTTATTCAATCGTTGCAGCAGATGGATGCTATTTATCTCAGTGGTATCAGTTTGGCTATTTTGCCTGCCGATGATCGTGAAAAGTTACTGAATCTGTTGGCTGGACTGGCCGTACAAGGGAAAACAATCGTTTTCGACAGTAATTACCGCCCGGCATTATGGGAAAGTGTGGCAGAAGCTCAAGACTGCTATCAGAAATTACTCTCTTTTACCTCACTGGCACTGGTGACAAATGATGATGAATGCCATTTGTGGGGGGATAAATCGGTGACAGAAATCATGGCTCGCCTCAAACGGGTTGGGGTTAAAGAAGCGATTGTTAAAGTGGGTGCTGCCGGTTGTTATTATCAGAATTTGGTACAGGGTATGCTGATTGAGCAGATCCCAACCGAGCCGGTTGTTAAAGTGGTCGATACCACGGCGGCGGGAGATGCCTTTAATGCCGGATTTTTGGCTGGCTATCTAATGGGTTGCCCGATAAAACAAGCGGCAATCATGGGGCATCGTCTTGCTGGTATCGTCATTCAGCATAAAGGGGCGATTATTCCAAGCAGCGTTACTAAAACGATGACTGATAGCTTCTTTTCAGAGCAGGAGAAAAACTGATGAAACAAATGATTGAGCAGTTACGCCAGTTAAAAATTGTCCCGGTGATTGCTGTTGACCGAGCGGAAGATATTATTCCGTTGGGTAAGGCATTAGCTGACAATGGCTTACCCGTAGCGGAAATTACTTTTCGTTCTGCGGCAGCGAAGGGAGCTATTCGTCTGCTGAGAGAGGCTCAGCCGGATATGCTGATTGGTGCAGGAACAGTTCTGAATCGTGAGCAGGTGGTTACTGCCAAGGAAGCGGGGGCGACTTTTATCGTTTCCCCGGGTTTTAATCCAAATACCGTTAAAGCCTGTCAGGAACTGAATATTCCGATTATTCCAGGTGTGAATAACCCAAGTGCGATTGAAGGTGCAATGGAATTGGGGCTAAAACTATTGAAATTCTTTCCGGCAGAACCTTCCGGCGGTTTGCCAATGATTAAAGCGATATTGGCACCTTATACTGAATTGCAAATTATGCCGACTGGGGGAATCGGACCAAATAATATTCGCGATTATCTTGCTGTACCGCGTATTGTGGCGTGTGGTGGTTCATGGATGGTTAGTCAAGCGCTGGTGGGTAGCCAAAACTGGCAGGAAATCGGTCGCCTGACTCGTGAAGCGATGGATTTGGTGAATACTTAAGGAATAGTGGTTCTTGTCTTGGGATAAAATATTATTCCGACAATAATACCAAAGGGAAAAAAAGGGTTTAGTAAAAATTCTTTCACTTCTGTTTGCCTAATGGCAGCATCAGCGTGTATGGCTCCAACGGTGACTGGACGAAGCCAAGACGCGTATAGAACGTTCGAGCGCTCTCATCAAGTGCGTGGACGATTATAGCTGAAATGCCCACTTGTTCTGCCGTGCTGGCGACACGCTTCCAAGCATCTTGGAGAAGCAATGCCCCGAGCTTCTTCCCCCTGATATTCCACATCGACAGCCAGATGGCCAAGAAGCACTACAGGGATAGGATCTGGCATATTGCGTTTAAGCGATGGTGTAGATTCAATATGATTAATTGAACCGGCGCTTAGACAATAATAACCGATAACGTCTTTTGTGCCTTCCTTGCAAATAACAAATGTGCGGCTCGCGCCGAGCTTATTATTTTTTAAAGCCCGGCGTGAAAGCCATTCGTTTAATGTTTCATGCTGGCAATAAAAATCATTTATATTATGTTCAGCCGTTAATATTTCAGGTGTGCTTATTCCCACGGCGCTTTATATCCCATCAGTTTTTTAAAACCTTCATTATCAGAAAGCGGTTGCTCCAGCATCTGCATGAACATATGGTATTTTTTGTCGTTAACGAAAAAGTGGCGCTGATCGAGTATGGCATCTTCGGCTGCGCGGCAGGCAGCATCCAAGATGAAATCAGTTCGGGTCTTTGAGAGCAGGTTTGCTGCATGGTCAATAAGCTCCCGCTGGAAGGCTTTCGCCCGGATGTTGATCGGGGTTTCTTTAGGTTGTGTTCTCATAAATCACCTGTGTAGCAAATTGGTAGACAGTCATTATAGCAGTTGTATAACTAATAGATGTACATTTAGCGTCTTCATTTGAAATCTTATGAAACGTAAGCATGCTGGGTTATCCAAAATATATATACCCGTCATCTTTCAAGTTGCTTCTTTGTTGGCTGCACTCACTCCGGTCACATAGTTTGCTATGCTCCCGGGGATTCGCTCCCTTACCGCCGCGATGCATCTTGAAATCCATAGGGTATATATCCGTATTGATGTGTTAAGCATTCTATTAAATCGTTCAGCAAAGAATCTCAGGCAACGCCAAACCATTGCTTGATAAGCAATCCTTGATGATAGCATTTCTGTAAACACCAAGTCATCCCAATCAAGGATATACTGTCAGAATTCTATCGCAGGATTGATATCTTATTACCAGGGATTTGGTAAGGATGAAAAAAATATAATAAGGGTGTTTTCTTATATGGTTAAAAAGGAAATATTTTCTATGGTAGAAAAATAGATTGGTGTATTCAACTTACTATAAATAAGATTACAAAATAGTGCTACATCTTATACCACTCATAATTCTATATATAACAATGGGTTGAAGAAGGCTATGTGTAGCATAATTACGAAACGTTATTTATAAATCCAAGTGTTTTTATTGTTTTTATTATTATATTATTAACGTTAAATCAGATATATATCATAAGAAATAATTATAAAACATCCATCCTTGGTTGTATATAGTTATTCCATCAAACAATAAACCTTGTGTTAATTATCCTTGATTGTTCTAATATATCAGAACTTGCGGGAGTAATGTTGTTTAGTACACAGGTTCGCAATAGCCATCTATCTTTACCATCATAACGGGGAATGAATTCTGTTCGTCCATGAACACACCGGTTATTATTAATAATAAGCAAATCCCCCTTTTCTAAAGTAACCCAGACCTTATTTTCATTAGCTAATTTCTTCAGTTTATCCAGTAATATTTCAGCTTCAGAATTGATACCTTGCATTAAATCCAGATCGTATATCATATATGGGTCGTTAGGATCGCCATGAAAAATAGGAGTAATCGGGCCATTACCTCTCTTTCCATTGGGACTGCCGTATGAATAATCTATTCCTGTAATAAAAATGGGTTTAAAAAGTAATTTATATTCATTCAGTGATAAGTATGGGATCATCATTCGTGCACTTGCTATAAAAGTTTTGGCGGTTTTGTCGTGATCTTGACGTAAGCAATATAATAATACGTAATCACACATATGTGGATGAAAAGCAATTTCTGTGTGAAAATCTAATTCTTTCCTGGAGCTGGCAGAGGAAAGTAATGTTTCTTTTCCAGGGTGAGGAACAAGATTTTGAAAAACATTGCCCTGTTTCTCTTGGATATAACTTACAGCATAGCCAAGAAATTCAGCAATCATTGCTAGCCACATTTCTCCAAAGAAATTTCCTTTGTCAGGATAATCCAATGAATCTAATGGTGTTGATGGTAAGTAATTTCCTGGATTAATTCCTTTTAAGAGTAATACACCATATTGATTGGAGTGGTTTTTAAATTCATATAATTTCTGGATTATATCCTGATTTAAATACGTTATTCTTTTATAACTTTCTGATAAAAATGAATTTAGATTTTCATAGGGGTTGGATAATGGATTTTTATATATTCCTTCTTTAATAAGCTTGTCATGGTCTATATTGAGTATATAATCTCCTTTTAATTTTTCTAAATCTTTAACGAAATACTCTTCTGGAAATTTAGATGGTACTTCCGAGAAATTTACTCCAGGATTAAAGGTAATTTTATAGTTTAATAGATTACATACAGATGAAAAAAATGATTTCAAAAACTTCTCATTATCATTTTCTGAAAAATATCTTGATGAAAAAGAGTTTATGATTCCTAAGAAGTAAAGATAATGCCCATTAACTTCCTTTTTTACTCCTATGGCGTGGTTGTCGAATGTCAAATAAGTATGCCAATCTTTATAATGTGTGAATTTTGTTGTCAAATAACCATGAAGAAGATGAGATTCACCTTCAAAATTCACTGTGATATTTCCATCTAGTCTACTTAAATAGTTTTCTTTTCTATCGGGAAACTCCAGATATGACATTTTTAGATCTTTATTATTAGTTATTTCTATTCCATTAATATTATGACTGTATAATGGGAAGATAATAGAAATTTTTGGCCATTCAATATCATGTTCTATAGATTCTTTATTTGTTGTGATGAATATATCTATATCACTTTTTCTCTTATTAGAAGACAAGAATGAATCTGAATCACATACAGAAAAACCATGATATTTTAGAAAGTTAATGATATTAAAAAAAGCGCTTTTAATTGTCCGATGATTTGAGCTGTTAATATAAGAATCATCATATACTATAGATAATATTTTGCCTTTCATTGAATTACCCTCACTTAAATAGGTATTTGCCAACAATAATATATTGGCGTATACAGAAACATAGTGGTATTTGAAAAAATTAACTAATAATCATCCCGACAAACATTGCCACACCGAATAATAACAATGATGAACTAGTTATAGATTCAACAATTAATTGAGCGTTTTTATTAAATAAAACAGACTGTATATAAGATAATCCATTAACAAATACTGCCCACCAAAGTACACCAATCAATATATCTATTAATCCCAGGATAATAACTTGATTTAAGGCCGGGCGTGATGGATCAATAAATTGAGGAAGAATACTTATAAAAAAAATAGCCACTTTGGGATTAAAGATATTGGCTAAAAGCCCGGTAATAAATAGATTGCTATTTTTCTGTGTTATATTTGTGATTTGATTTTCAATGACTTGGTTTTTTCTACTGTTAAAAGCATCTTTTAATCCAATATAACCTAAATATATTAAATATAAAGCACCGAGGGTTTGTAATATATTAAATGCAGTTTTTGATGTTGCCAGAATTAAAGTTGCGCCTAATGACCCTAGGATCAAATGAAAAACAAGACCTGCTTGTACACCAATTGCCGTTATTAGCCCATTTTTTCTGCATTTAAATGTCCCTTTACTGATAATAGCCCAGTCTGGGCCTGGTGTTATATAGGATAAAACAACCAGAAGAAGATAAAAATAAAGTAGGTCGAGATTCATGACTTTATACTCTGCAATAAGTCGTTATTTGAATAAAATCAGCAGATTCACCGATTTTTATTTCAACATTTACATCTTTGACTTCATTAATATTATTTATATGTGTGCCTCCGCATGGGATAGTGACCACCGTGGAGTCAATTGCAGATTTCCATAATCTGGTATCATTAATATCTTTTGATTTATATTCAATGTTTATTTCCGCACCCTGAGATAACCAATTATTGAGTGTGTTATTAACTTCTCTATCAATTTTATCCAGATTTTCAATTAATATATTTTTATCAAATCCTTTCTTTCTGAGTGATTTACCAAATCGATAAATATCAACGGATCGAAGCTCTGTAATAGAAGATTGGTAAATGGCGGCTTTATCTAAATTATAGTTTCCCAAATCATCGGTATCGTACACTTTGGACCATATATGATGTGTTGCTTTATTTAAAGCAAGGGACATAAAGTGGGCCATCGAGTGTGCAGCACTTACCCTATATCTTGTTTCATCGTTCACAGATAGAGTTACCGTTTGCCCTATAAGATCTCTTTCAGAAATTCCGTGTAAATCAGGTAAGTAGTGTGCTGGCATAATTTTATCTGGCGACGTTGCTTGTTTCGTTATTTCTTGATCTATATATACATGACCATCAATAAGACCCGCGGTGTAAACTTTTGTCACAGCAAGCTCTTTATCGCCTATTGAAATTATTCCATTATCATGTAGCTGGTCTGGCCATTTATAGTTCTTTGGGTAGAATGGACTATCTTGGGTTATCAAAATGGTGCCACTTTCGTACTTCATAACCTCGATAATGTTGGATTCTAACATCAGGGTTCCCAGCATAAATGAAGCTTCTGCTTTTAAGAGTTCATTAATATTCATATCAGTAGCCATGTAACATCTCGCTAGTTATAGTTTTCTGATACCTATTATTACAGGGTATTTTGTTAATGTAATTCTTGCCAAAACAGGACTAAATCTTATTGTTATTTTATTTTTAGCTTAAACCTCTATTATCCAAAGATGATGATTTTTTTTGCTAATCAAGATGTCATGTAATCTTATATCATATTACTATTCGTTTTAAACGTTATAGGTAATCTTTCTTGCTGACTACCAGAATTGGATAAATAAGATCAATATGTGTATAGTCAACTTATTTATAGGATACTTAGAGCATTGTTGCAAGTGGAAAAGTTGGAATGTTTTTATGTTTTACCTACATAGTCAATAACGATTTTAAGAGTAAAATCTGTTTTTTTAACTGTCGCGATAATTTTTTATTTTAAAAATAAATAGTTAAGCTGATAAAGTATATGGGGCAGGGGGAAATAAAGTATGGTTGCTATGGTAGGAATTAATATACATCTTCTGGAAGAAACGATTAGAAAACTTGAAATTGTAGAGGAATGTTCTCCTGATAAGTCACATGCTGTACAGCTCCGAAGAGCAATAGATACTTATCTTGATGTTAATATTCCAGAACAGAATAGTAGCGTTTTTGGTTTATGGGGGGATAAAAAGTTGGATGGATTGGAACATCAAGGTAAGTTACGCGAAGAATGGTAATGATTGCTATGAAGTCTCTATTCGATACTAATATATTGATTATTTAAATGAATATGAACAAGCTAACATTTGGGCAACGGGTTAGCAAAATGGGTGGTTATTGATTACTAGAAACCTTAAAGATAATGCTGGTGTTATTCTATCTTACGAAGGATGAACTCATAGAATAAACTGTAAGCCAATAAGATTGTGGATGACTTAAAGGAATACGGGCCTGCTTGCTCGTAGCGTAATTATGTTGCGCTTACTATCCATGTGAAACTGTGACATCTATACCCTTCATCCTTCAAGTTGCTGCTTTGTTGGTTGCTTTCACTTACCCCAGTCACATCGTTATCTATGCTCCTAGGGATGCGTTCACTTGCCGCCGCGTTGCAAATTGAAATCTATTGGGTATATTGCCTTTTTCTATTGACATATTAGTTATATTAATGAAAATGTCTATGTTGCAATGACAATTCTATTGGTGTCTAAGGGGTTATATTATGGATTATCTATCATACAAAAAACAGGCTGATCATGTTATAGCAGAGAACATAGATAATGTAACAAGAAAATCTGCTCCAATTGTATATTCAACCATGGAGGATATTTATTTAGGTTTAGTTAGATTGAGAAATTCTCAAGCTTTTTTATATAAAGATATTTATGGTAAGCAGATATCTAATGAAGACGAAAGAATGATTGACGCAGCTATTAAAGCAATTTTTAAAAAAGGTGATGTCATTTATGATATTGTGTCTACAATCATAAATACAATGTATGATTTGATTCCTGAGAGAACACAAAGAATTATATCTGAGAAATTTAATTTAATAGTAGCTACATATGGAGTTCAAACAGCAACGAAGATTAGTATAGCGACCGCAGTAACAAGTTTATACCTGTTATCTTTCAAGTTGCCTCTTTGTTGGCTGCACTCACTCACCCCAGTCACATAGTTATCTATGCTCCCGGGGATTCGCTCCCTTGCCGTCGTGATGCATCTTGAAATCTATTGGGTATAATATCGATTAAGATAAATGCCGTTCCATCTGTAAAAGCAAAAATAGCAACCTTTTTAAACATATCAATAAACTCTCTTGCTATTTATGGAATTTTTGAAAAGGCAGCTAGATCTGCGCGGAAATTAAAAATAGAATCGCCTGTGACATATTTATCTTTAAGGAAAAAAGGATTAGAAATGCTTTATTTCTTGGTTGAACCATACATGGCGAAGTTAATAAATATTTATAGAAAAAACATCATGACCTTACAAGATGAAAAGTTGCTTTTAGATGAAATAGAGAGATTAATTTATCTTTAACTTAACATGAGATAATTGGTGGATAAAAATGGAATTAATTAAGTCTTTTGTAATAGATCTTGTTGGAGTTTTCATAACATTTGCTCTTTGTTTAGCATGGTTTATAATTACCCCTGAAGGATTTGGTATTATCGGAGGAATAATTATTCTGATAGCATCATATTTCATTACAATAAAAGTAAAGAAAAAACTGTTGAAGTTAGAATAACTTCAACAATAATGTACAGGCTCTTAATTGATAAGGTGTTAGTACACTCTATCGTCCCATATGCTGTAGCCTGAGGTTCCGGCTATGTGATGCTTCCATGTTATGCTTCCATGTTATGCTTCCATGTTATGCTTCCATGTTATGCTTTTATATGCTAAAGAAATAGTTTCAAATGGTATTGCATTTGAACTGTCTATACTGTGAGGATAATTGGCAGATATATCAACAATAGAGGCATCTCTTAACTCTATGGTATAGAATTTTTCCATAACACCAGAAGAGTTAATTCTATAAAAATCAAAAAAAGCATTTAAAATCTCATTATTAGAAATAGCTATGCCAAGTAGAGGGGATGATTTATCTATTATTTTTATAAAATCTACCGGGTGATGTTCAGAATTTTGTTCTCTAGTTAAACTATGAACAAAAGATAAAACTTGAATTTCATCCTCATGTCCAATTTGATACCTATTTCCTATAGAGTCAGATGTTGAACATCCTGATGATATTAACCCTTGTTTACCTACCAGTTAATTTTAAGTAAATAGAAAAACTCATATAAACGCCCTATATCCATCTCATAACAATTAATAGAAGTGTCTATATCATCTCCATAATATAAAAGAATCAAAAGTATTGTTTATATAAGAATCTTAACATGTTCGTGGACAATTGCTCCAACGAGGAAGCATAAGATAATATTTTACACTGAATATATATAATATTTGGCCAATTTATGTGTCAATCTGGAAATAGGAAAGATTGGTATAACGTTGGAGGGCGAAATCGGATATGAATTCTACGCAATAAGAACCGCGAGAATGTTTTTAACGTTCTCGCGGTAGTCGCGTTTTCTAAACGGGAAGAGCAATGATTTTTTGTGAAGAAAAATCAAATCTCAGTGTGTGGTTTTGCATTCTCTGCTAGCCATACTGTAATCCGCTGTTTCTGCTCTTCATTCAGCCACATACCTAATTTGGTACGGCGCCAGATGGCATCATCCAGTTCAACAGCCCACTCGTTGTCGAGCAGATAACGAAGTTCAGCTTCATACAAGCCCTGGCCGAAGGACTCACCGAGATCTGTTAGATTGTTAGCACTTTGCAGAATCAGTTCACTGTTGCTGCCATAAGTGCGTGCATAGCGCACGGCAACGCCTTCCGGTAACCAGTTGTAGCGTTTACGCAGTAAGCGAGCATAACCGTCACGGTCACAGCCTTCTAAATTGCCGCCCGGTAACTGACCATTTTTAGTCCAGGCTTTTTTGGCATCGGGGTAATATTGAACCAGCTTATCCATTGCGTGTTCTGCCAGCTTACGGTAAGTGGTCAGCTTACCGCCGAATATAGATAGCAATGGGGCTTTACCCTGCTCATCATGAATATCGAGTGTGTAGTCACGGGTAATCGCCTGAGGTGAATCAGACTCGTCATCACACAGTGGGCGGACGCCAGAATAGGTCCAAACGATATCTTCACGGCTAAGCTGTTTCTTAAAATGATCGTTATAGACTTTCAGCAGATAGTTAATCTCTTGATCGTCTATCTTCACTTCTTTTGGATCGCCTTTATATTCCACATCGGTTGTACCAATAATGGAGAATTCATCCATCCAGGGAATAACAAAGACGATACGATGATCTTCGTTTTGCAGAATATAAGCTTGTGGCTCATCATGCACTCTTGGTACCACAATATGGCTACCTTTGATCAGGCGAATACCATAAGGCGATTTCAGTTTTAGGCTATCGTCAAAGAATTCTTTAACCCAAGGGCCGGTGGCATTAACCAGACCTTTTGCCCGCCAGGTATAAGTTTTACCTGTACGGAGATCTTCGGCTTCAACCATCCAGCCGTCATGTTCGCGCCAGGCGCGGGTAACTTTTGTTCGTGTACGGACTTCACCGCCGTGTTTTTTCACTTCCTGAGCGTTAAGGACCACTAAACGAGCATCATCAACCCAGCAGTCAGAGTATTCAAAGCCACGGACCAATTCTGGTTTCAACACGGAATGAGCACCGAATTTCAGCCCTTTACTGCTTGGTAGGCTGACTCGTTTACCCAAATTGTCATAAAGGAACAGACCAATGCGGATCATCCATGCTGGGCGCAGGTGTGGCTGATGCGGTAGACGAAAGCGCATTGGAAAAGCGATATGTGGTGCGAGATTTAATAAAACTTCACGTTCTGCCAGCGCTTCGCTGACCAGACGAAATTCATAATGTTCCAGATAGCGCAGGCCACCGTGGATCAGTTTTGAACTGGCGGATGAAGTAGCTTTAGCTAAGTCTTGTGCTTCCAGCAGCAGAACGGAGAGTCCCCGGCCAGCGGCGTCAGCCGCGATACCAGCGCCGTTGATCCCGCCGCCGATAACAATCAAGTCTTTAGTTTCCATTCATCCCCCTAAATGTTCGAAACAGTTCTTTAATGTTCGTTTTCGCTCGCAATTGTAATCAGAAATTTGCCAATAGCCAACCATTAACTGAGAAAAAACACATTTGCGTGATATCGGTGGCAAATATTATCGTACCCATATAATTGACATGGTATTAATTAGGAGATTCTATACCTGTTATCTTTCAAGTTGCCTCTTTGTTGGCGGCACTCACTCCGGTCACCTAGTTATCTATGCTCCCGGGGATTCGTTCCCTTGCCGTCGCGATGCACCTTGAAATCCATAAGGTATAGAGATGGAATTATGAGGAATTGCAAGAGCATACTGGGGATAGCCCTATCCCCAGTAGAGAAAAAAATAATTAGCAGAGTTCGAGTTGAACGTTATGTTGCTCAATCACTTTCTGGATGCTTGCAGGAGGCATTTGATCGGTAAACAAGCAATCAATGAGGTCCATATTACCCAGATTAACCATGGCATTACGGCCAAATTTAGAATGGTCAGTTACCAGCATAACGCAACGGGAATTTTCGATAATTGCGCGTTTGATGCGTACTTCATGGTAATCAAATTCCAATAGTGCACCATCCATATCAATGCCACTAATACCCAGAATGCCGTAATCGAGCCGAAACTGGGAGATAAAATCCAGTGTGGCTTCGCCGATAATTCCACCGTCACGAGTGCGAACCTCACCACCCGCAAGGATTAAACGAAAATCTTCTTTTGCCATCAACAGGGTCGCGACGTTGAGATTGTTAGTCACAATCCGCAGATCTTTATGATTTAACAGTGCGTGAGCGACGGCTTCTGGTGTCGTGCCGATATCAATAAACAGTGTTGCACCATCCGGGATCTGGCTGGCGACACGCTGGGCAATACGTGCTTTCTCTTTTGACCACATGATTTTGCGATCATGATAAGCAGTATTAACTGAACTTGATGGCAATGCGGCACCGCCGTGATGCCGCTGTATTTTATTTTTGTCTGCCAGATCATTCAGGTCACGGCGAATAGTCTGGGGGCTGACATTAAAGTGTTCAACCAACTCTTCAGTACTGACATAGCCCTGAATACGTACCCGCTCAACAATTGCATCATGCCGTTGAGTTTGCTTCACGATAGTCCCCTAATTCTTAAAAATGCTGATTATTATTTTTGAATGTATAGCGGTTATCCCACAACGCCATCAGTAAGCCGATGGTTAAACCTGAGAAATGGGCTGCGTTGGCAATGGAGAGTCCAAACGTATCGAAGTAGCCAACAATCAGCCAGAGGATCGAAAAAGCCATCAAACCACGAGGAACGCCAATGCCGCGTTCGGGGGCTCGTTCACCGGTTAACCAAACATAACCAATTAAGGCGTAAACAACACCTGAAAGGCCACCAAAATGAGAGCCGCTGAATAATGATTGTCCCCAGCCACTGAAAACGGCAGAAACAATAGTGATAACAAACAGTTTTCCTGTACCGAGGCGCTTTTCTGTTTGCCCGCCAAGATACCACCACCACATCAGATTGAATATGATATGCAGTAGTGAGAAATGCAGCAAACCGTGAGTGACCCAACGCCACAGCTCCATATGTTGGCTGTTGTCAGGCCAGGCTAGCCAGGACATCACCTGATAATCCCCGGCGAATTGCATCCAGAGATAAACGGCGATATTCAGGATTAGAACTGTGATCGTTAACGGGCCAGCCTGACGGCTCAAATAATGCCAGTTCAGATTATTCTGGTATTGCAGTGAGTGGCTGACTTTGCCCGATTGCCAACTGGCGGTCTGATAACGTTCGTTTAGTGGATCACGGGTAAATTTCTCCAGCTCTTGCTGAACCAGTGCGAGTTTAGTGTCATCTTCTAGCCACAGTTCTACATGGCGCTCATCGTGACCCGGACGCATAGTCAGGTATACCTGATGGGTTGCCATATAATCGATAAAGCCTTGCGCCAGACGCGGGTTTGAAATAGTGATTACGTGGATCATAGGATGTGTGTTATGCCGGATTACGTAAGGAGTTAACAGCGTGAGGATAGTTTTTCAGCCAGACCTCAAAGCCGCCATTAATGCTGTAAACGGTTTCGAAACCCAGGTTCAGTAAGTATTGAGCAGCACTTTGGCTGCTGTGGCCGTGGTAACACATAACCATCACAGGCTGCTCGAAATTGGCCTGTAGCATAAATTCATTTAATGTTTCATTGGTTAAATGAAAAGCCCCACATGCATGACCGGCTTGGAAACTCTGTGGATCGCGGATATCCACCATAATGGCGGATTTATCCTGCCAGTGTTGATAAGCTTGCTCGGGACTGAGTGTTTGAAAATGTTCCATATATTCTGAGTTGCTCTTAGAATTTGGAGGCTATACCTGTTATCTTTCAAGTTGCCTGTTTGTTGGCTGCTCTCACTCACCCCGGTCACAGAGTTATCTATACCCTTCATCTTTCAAGCTGCTGCTTTGTTGGCTGCGTTCACTTACCCCAGTCACATCGTTATCTATGCTCCTGGGGATGCGTTCTCTTGCCGCCGCACTGCAACTTGAAATCTATTGGGTATATGCTCCCGGGGATTCGTTCCCTTGCCGTCGCGATGCATCTTGAAATCTATTGGGTATATACCAATGGTTATTATCGTAATGATGTTTTCCCGACGGTTACCCGAGCGGGAAAATCAGTTGTCAGTAATAAGAGTGTTCACCGCGCTGATGTTCGGTTAAGTCTTTCACTCCTTTTAGTTCAGGGAACATATTCAACAACTCTTTTTCGATCCCCTCTTTCAGGGTGACATCGACCATTGAACAGCCATTACAACCACCGCCGAATTGCAGGATAGCGAAACCTTCATCGGTGATTTCCATCAGGCTGACACGACCACCGTGACCCGCTAGCTGTGGGTTAATTTGTGACTGCAAAACATATTCCACGCGTTCTACAAGGGGGGAATCATCAGAAACCTTGCGCATTTTGGCGTTAGGCGCTTTCAGTGTTAGCTGAGAACCTAGCTGATCAGTGACAAAATCAATTTCTGCTTCTTCAAGGAACGGTGCGCTCAGTTCATCAACGTATGCTGACAAATTTTCAAATTTCAGTTCAGTATCTGTTGCTTCAACTGCATCCGGCGGGCAGTAAGACACGCCACACTCAGCGGTAGGTGTACCCGGATTGATAACAAATACGCGGATTTGCGTGCCGGGTTCTTGGTTTGCCAATAATTTGGCAAAATGGGCTTGCGCTGCTTCAGTAATATTAATCATGTCATTTGCTCAATAGTTGACTGCTATAGTTGGTTATAATACGCCCATTCTCATATTGACTACAAGGTTCGGCAAATCGCCCAGACCTGTACTGAACGGGCGCCAGCACGAATTAACAAACGGGAAATTTCAGTTATCGTCGCACCAGTGGTAATAACATCATCAAGTATGGCGACATGTTGTCCTGCAACTGGGCCACAAAGCTGAAATGCTTTCCTGAGATTGGTTTTACGTTGTGCCGCTGATAAATTTCTTTGTGGTAGTGTAGCACGCGTGCGTTGCAGAATGCTTTGCTGATAGTCGCATTGTAGCCATTCTGATAATGGCTTTGCCATTAATTTGCCTTGATCAAATCCCCGTTTCCAGCGTCTGTGCCGATGCAGTGGCACACTGAGCAGAATATTGGGTTTACACCATCGTCCATCACGATAGCCCTGTTGCCAGTGCAGCAGAAACAGACGCGCCAAAACTGACGCAAGTTGTGGGGTACTGTGATATTTATAGCGGCGAATCAGGCGGCTTAAGGGAGGGCGATAATCGGTAATCGCTATCATATTTTCCCACAAAGGTGGTTTTTTGATGCAGCGCCCACAAGGTAATGAAGTTAACTCTGAGGGCAGGGCACAGCATGGGCACATGTTTGTCAGACGTTTCAGCTGTTTGCTGCAAAAACTGCATATTCCGTGATGTGGAAACCAAAGAGACTGATGGCATAGCCAACAGTACCCAACCATTGTTAGCATAGGTTTTTTCCTTGATGGCAAATAAAGTTGAGAATAACAATGGCTGATCTGTTTTGGCAGGTTTCTGATAAAGGTTCGCGTGATCTTGTGCTGCTGCACGGCTGGGGGTTGAATGCGGAAGTTTGGCGTTCCATTGAAATGCGATGCGCTCCGCATTTTTGTTTGCATCACCAAAAACGGTAATCGATACTTACGATATATTCTGGGTCATGGTGCCAGAGTAGTCATGCAACGAAGAGCTTTACGAAATGATGCTATGGGTGACCAGCTGCAAGCGGATTTCAGGTAAATAAGTCTTTTGTTTTATAAGGGATCTTTTTCAGTACAATTAACTTCAGTTGATAAGCTAACCGGTTATTCGGCTTTGCAAAAACCTAAAACTGTCGAAGCTCCTTAATCTGTTGATCGGATGAGGATATAAGGTGAAGGGGATTGTTCGTCTCTGATAGAGGTAGTTACATCTGTTATCTAATTAAAAGACAAACGACATATTTTTGCGTACTACATCTCCGTTAATGCAATAAGATCAGAATGAATCACTATTTACTTGACAATAGAGATTGTTATAAACATGGTATAAAGTTGTTTTATCCATCATTAATAAACATAATTATTTAGGTTAACTATATGAAAGAAAATATTGATAAATTGCTTTCAAACATCGCAATTATGGAGCCACAGGCAGGATTACAGGATAAACTTACTCTTGCAAGACAAGAAAATAGAAAACTGACAATAAAATTAGGCTTTGATCCGACTGCACCTGATTTACATTTGGGGCATTCGGTTGTATTACAAAAGCTTAAAGATTTTCAGGATGAAGGACATCGGATTGTTGTTATCATTGGGGATTTTACGGCTGGAATTGGTGACCCGACAGGGAGAAATAAGCTTCGTCCTCCACTAACACCTGAACAAATTAATAAAAATAGTCAGACTTATATAAATCAGCTTGCAAAGGTTATAAATATCGAAAATATTGAAATAAGGAAAAACTCAGAATGGTTTAACAATATGCCATTCAGTAATGTCATAAAGTTAATCTCTAAAATTACTCTTGCACAAATCATGCACCGAGATGATTTCAAGACCCGATTTGAATCAAAAGCACCAGTCCATTTGCATGAGATTATTTACCCGATTCTGCAGGGATATGACTCAGTTATGATTAATGCTGATGTCGAGCTTGGTGGAACAGATCAGTTATTTAATAACTTAGTAGGGAGAACACTTCAAGAAGCCTATGATAAAAAAGGACAAATAGTAATAACAATGCCATTATTAGAAGGGCTGGATGGCATTGAAAAAATGAGTAAGTCAAAAAATAATTATATTGGGTTAACCGATAATGCAAATGATATGTATGGCAAAGTAATGTCAATTCCTGACAGTGTCATTATCAATTATTTGACACTTGCTACAGACATGGAGCCAGAAAAACAATCTGCAATAGTCAGTCAACTAGAGCAGGGCCTTAACCCCATGAAGGTCAAAAAAGATATCGCTTATAATATTGTTAAAAGATATCACGATGACATATCTGCAAAGGAAGCGGCTGAGCATTTTGAGCGTGTAGTACAAAAGCGGACACCTGAAGAGGCTGATCATGATGTATTGATTTTACCAAAAGGCTCTAATATGACACTGCTGGATCTTTGTTCAGTAGCCCTGCCAACGATAAGCCGTTCTGAACTAAGGCGGCTAATTCGTTCAGGAGCTGTTCGTGTTGATAAAAGTAAAGAAGATGATGAAATTAAAAATATTGAGGTTATCCCGGGCACGCTTATATGGATAGGTAAACGATATAAATTCCGTATTGGCAGTTGAAGGAGTATTATTAAAGTAGTGGTAAAAAAGGTGTATCAGGTTTTGTTATTTTTATTAGTTTCTTTTTCCTGATACCCACTACTGTGGGTGGTTGAGTGCCTATTTCATTGCGCCAGAAATTCACATCCTCAAAAACATCAAGAACAAGTGGTAAATGGCCGTCTTGCGAATAAAGACTACCACCTGGTGTTAACCATGGATACAGATATTTGAGACAGTCGCGAGTTGATTTTTGAAGATCGACATCCAAATAAATCGCAGCTATTGGCCGTGACCAATTAACCAAGGATGTTTCAAACCACCCTTTAATAAATGTACATGAACTGATATTACCATATTTTATAATATTATTTTTTACTTCCTGAAAAGAACCTGCGAAATCACCTTCCCTAAACACCGCTTCCCTTCCTTCAATACTAATGCCATGAACTTCATTATGAAACGGAAGACCCATAAAAGAATCACAAACAACAAGTTCTCTGCCTGCTAATTTAGCCGCTAGGCTGAACTTGGCTGTACTTGAGCCTTTATAACTTCCTGCTTCCACGATACACCCCTCTCGTGATGATGGTATTGATAATATTTCTTTGATAAAAGTAAATATATCTTCTGTGCTGTGTGGGCTGATGATTTTTTTTGAAATCAAATAGTGACTGTTAACAAGGCTTTGTTTATCCAATTCGGATAAACTTAATGATTTGTCTTCCATGAAGTCTTGAATAACATAGTAGTGTGGATCTTTCCCTTCATTTATTAATTTTTGTATCATCTCGGGGAAAAAGGGGATAATTTCTTTTTCTGGTTTCATAATTATCTAGCCTCAACTAATTCAGAAAGGACACTATAATACGGATAGTCTGCATCTATTTTCTGGAGTAACTGAACAGTTCTCTCTTGTACTGAGGCCAACGTTGCGCTTTCTGCTAATTCTTCCGCTTTCAGCTTCTGCAGTGAACACCATGAAAGCGCTTCATTTAGCCTATTATTTGAGGTATATTTTATTATCCTATTAATATATTCTTTCCTTAAGAAAAATTCACAATTAATAAGGGTATAAAGTTCATTTAACTCTTCCTTAGATATAGCTTCAGCTACAGTAGGTAAACCATATGGGGCAGAAGTTCCAAATATCTCAGGACGTGGTCTAATATTCATTTCCGTCCCATCGTTACCTAAATCTTGCAGCAAAGGTATCCGCCTCAAGGCTCTGCGGTATTCAACAGTACCTATATCTGGTGTTAGTATTGCTGTGGCTAGGAAATATATAGGTAAAGCTAAAACTCGATCTAAATCAGCTAAGATGCTTTCAACTGTGTCATGAGGCGCGCCAATGATGTATCCGCATATAACTCCGATACCTGAGCCATTTAATGCATTTACCGCATTTATATTCATTTCTACGGTGGTCGCTTTGTTGTAATAATTTAGGCTTCTCTGGTCTAACGATTCAACCCCTAAAAAGACTTTTCTGCATCCAGCATCGTACATTCGGCGAGCAAGTTCTGGTGTCATTACTTCTGACCTTGCATTGCAAGTCCATGCAATATTAAACTCTAAAAGCAAATCAAGAAGTTCATGTAAATTTTCATGTTGAAGTAGATCGTCATCATGAAACTGAATTGAGTCATGACCGAATGTTAAAAGGTGTGCAATATCTCCTGCAATTAACTCAATTGGCCGGGAAACTAGTTTCCCGTGTATAAGATATGTTGAACAAAACGTACAGCGAGCTCGGCAGCTTTGTGTACAAATATAAATTTGTTGTGATTCTCCTACCGCTTTCCACCATCTCTCCCGGGACTGCCCAGCGAAGCTAGTATTACTCTGTATTAGTTCATAGGAAAAGGCTGGTGACGGAATATCCTCAAGAGATTTATCAAATACGACTTCTCCCATTTGAACTCTACCATCCAACATGAAACACAAACCACGTGCTTCGTTCCCCACGCCAAATTCAGGATGTAGAAACAGCCTAAGAACATGCCTTAGAGCATCTCCTCCTTCACCTCTTGCTACAAGATGTACGAAATCAATTTTAGGGGCTACGGTTGGGTGTGCCCCACCAACCATGATGCAGACTTCTTCGGGGTTAAGATTGGACAGCATATTCTTTGTCCTTTCAAATGCTAGTGAATACAGGCTGACCAATACAAATCTCGCTTTTACTGGCCTTAACCAATCGCTTATGGCTTTTACCAGCTCAATGTCATCTGTAAAATTATCCTCATCGAAATATTGTATTTCAGGTTGGAAAGGTATATGCCCACGTTCAAAGTCCACTTGAGCGGAACGAGCCAGATTAAGCAATCCTAGCGAAGCATATCTAGCGGCATATTCATCCTGCCTTTTGTCAGTTGCTCCTAGTTGCGTCGTACGGAAGCCATGATGAACAAGAGCAAGCCGTGGGGAGCCGCAATCGATTGAAAACGTACCAGAGTCTCGAAGTAGAGAGAGATCTAACATTAGTTTCTCCTCATGCGCATAAAGGGCTGGGATCATTTTTATCCCAACGATCGAATTTTGGATGAGGTTGCCCAGCTAAGGTTTGTCTTGCAAAGTGCCATGATTCGACCCAAACCTCATAATCAGATAATTCTTTCTCAGGGTGAGATTTACTTCTCGCAATGAAACCAGGAAACCATCGTCGACCTGTCGGTTGACCAGTAGGACAATATCGCAGATCAAGGCTCCACCTTCCGTGCATGCTGATATTGGATAAAGATGCATGTATCATAAGTGGATGAAGGAGCACCATGTCGCCTGGTTTCGCTGGAATAGGACGTATGTTTGCGCCTATTAGTGAATCGGGAATTCCTTGTAAAACAGGGGTATCACAATGATGCACAAGCCCTTTGGTGTGGCTTCCGGGTATCACAACCAAGCAACCATTTTTTTCGGTTGCTTCATTCAGGGGTAACCAGACACTCAACATATCTGTATTATCAGCGTCTTCGGTCACAACTGCTAAATCCTGATGCCAAAAGGTTTTTCCCGTTAATGTAAGTGTGTGACTTTGAGTTTCATCTGTAATTTGTGCTTCGGGTGGTTTAATGCGCATGTGTTGTACGGGAACTGAATAGATTTCAGATCCAATAATATTTTCTACTACGTCAAGAATTGTCTGGTTTCTCAAGAGATTGAATATTGCCTCTCCTAAATGTACCGGAGAGTCCTCCTTAATTTCGGCTTCCACCGGAAGCGTAATATCAAGTTCCTGAAAACAGTTTCCATCAGTTTGTTTCATTAACTGTAAAAGCCGATTTTCTTCGGGTGTATTTTTATCATAACTTGTAATAACTCCTTGTCCCAGCCATTGACTGGCAAGCTTATTTGCAAGCTCACCGTATTCTTTTATAACTGGTAAAAGATCCGTAACTGGATTAAGAACATTACGTATAACAACATAACCATCATTTTTGTACTGATCGATAATATTTGCATATTGATTACTAAGCATTTTTCATCTCCCAAATAAAATAAATTGTAGAGTGGAAACTTTAATGAGAATCACTCCTTTAGTTTCAAAATTTTGCTTGAAACCTCCTGAAGCTCATAGAGGGATTTAGGTATATTTTTTGGTGTGTAAATAGCAGGAGAGGGGCCACCGAAGCGGGCGTATGTGGCAGGATTACCATGAAGATGATGAACATATGACTCCATGGATACTAGCTGGCTCCCTGTATATATAGGGAAAGCATCAGCTGCTCTGTATTCAAAAATCAACGTTTTTCTTGGTTGCTCTGAAACATTAGGAGCCGAACGGTGAGGAGTAAAAGGATGTAAAAATATTGTACTTCCTGCTTTAGCTGCTAACGTAACAGGATGACCATAATTTTCTTCATCTATTTCTTCTGTAATCATCCCGGCAAAAGAGCCATCAGGAAGTGAATGATCGAAAGACCGCGTATGTTGACGTGGCAAAACTTCCAGGCAGCCATTTTCGGAAGTAGCATCATCCAGATAAATAAGTACACCAACAAGATCGTCATTAGTATGTGGGAAATAGGTGAAATCCTGATGCCATTCTACAGCAGAGCCGACTTTTCGTGGCTTCATGTTAAGTTTACTATGTTGCAGGGCTATATCCTGGCCTATCAAAGATATAACATGCCCGAGAATTTGTTCTGAAGTGGCAATTCGTCTGAACTGCTCATGTAACTCAAAGGGATTAAACAATCTTCTTGGCAGCCAGAGACTATCAACTTGAGTATTTTCGTATTCAATAATTTGGGGGGCTGTTTCATTATTTTCGGCATCTTTGATGATATTTTGAATGGTCTCGTCCAAGATTCTCAAATCTTCCCCGCTAATAAGAGAAGGAATAAGAAGAAACCCCTCTTCTTTATATTTCTTTATTAGTCCAGGTTCTAATTTATTTATATCAGAACACATTTTTCTTTCCATATATAAAATAGTTGTTAAGAAAATAACAGATGGAAAATTATATTCAGGCCGAACTGTGGATACGTAAAAACTGGAGCTGCAAGAAAAACAGCACCAGATATGAGCATTATGATGAATTATATCAGTGTCATCCCGAGAGTAAGTGTCACACTCCTGATAAATTCCGTGGTAACACCACGTCGACCTTCCAGATCGATAACTGAGCTTGTGCCATATTTTGGGCAAAGTTCATAAAGCAGGTCTGGGGAAATATTTGCGCCTAAGGCTTTCAGAACAGCCGCAGCGGTTTCAGGCTTGAAATTCATACGTGCAGCATGTCCCGGCAGAGCTGCACGGATTTTCTGGAAGGTGTCCTGATTCTCGTTCAGAAGGGATTGTAGATTAAAATCATCTACATGGGAAAGAGCATTATCAAAATCTGTTACACCCCTTAGAGCCAGCAAGCTGACATCTAAGACATGATAAGTTGCGATAAAAGAAGGGCCGACTTGAGACTGTATTTTTGCATATTGTAATGTTTTGAGTTCATTGTGGATCTTCTCAGCAATATCTGGTGAAAATTCTAACGCTAGTGCAATATTTTCTAGTTCTTCCGCAGACAGGGCAAACATCACTCCTTCCCAAGAATCTGTGAGTTCCATTGCTTTAGCTCTGATAACATCTGCATTGTCTGATATACGACACAGCTCATTCTGACTTACCATTGCTGAACTGATGATATGGTTTGTACTGATAGTTTTAGCATGAACGTTTTCCATAATTTTCTCCTAAATGACATGATCACAATGCGGAATATTTCAATATGAAAATACGGGTACAACATATAACGCTACAACTTGTATAAAATGATTCAATGCTTTCGGTATAATGCGGTTTAAAGCATAAAAAACCGGTACAGGTTGTGATTAATCAATAAAAATATATAGATCACAGGAACCGCATACCACACATTCTAATAACAATATTCTTATAGAAGATCAATTCAATTTTTTATAAGATTTATTCGCATTGTCGGAGCTTGATGTCATTTATAATTATTTGTTTTTAAATATCAGTAATTTAATAATGAAATTGTAATTTTGACTAAAAGTGCTATTTATGAAAACCACATAATAATCCATTTTCATATAAAACATTTAAAAAAATAACAGTAATCGTGATAATTTCTTGATGTATATGTCTAAAAAAACAATACTAAAAATGAGTTAATTAATATTATTATTCGTTTAATTAACTTTTCTTCCGAATGATTTTCTTTAGAAATGGCTTGCAGATTCTACAATCACAAGTAATACTTATCACTGGATTTTATCTTGTACGTTGTATTCGTATTGAAAGGATATCAGCTGACGGTAGTCGGAAAGTAATGGAGGGTGATTGTTTTTTTTCGTTTATTTTAAGGGTCTTCGGCGATCTTGCCAAGAATTAATGACGGATTTATATGTTGTTTTAGAAATTATTTATGGTGTTCATAATGACAAAAATATATAGATCGTTATACGAAAATAAACACTAAGGGAGAATTTAATCAATATCATGAATTATAATATTAGTTTATTGCATATATTTAAAAACGAAAGAACAGTATCTTTTTTTCTCCTTTCATCATTATTATTAACGATTGGTCGAGGTGCATCACTCCCTTATTTAGCTATATATTTATCTGTAGAACTTAATTTTAGCCCTGTCATTATTGGATATATTATATCTTCATCTATGATATTTGGAATAATAACCAGCTTAATTGGAGGCATACTTGCTGACAATAAGAAATTCAAATTTCCTATTATATCCTCACTTTTGACTTTTTTATTCTGTTTTTTAATTTTTCCATATTTTAAAAGCATTATCCTTGTTTCTTTTCTTCTCTCTCTTGTGAACTTAGCTTACTCATTATTTGAGGTGCTATTAAAGAGTTATTTCTCTGATTATTTACCACAAAGTATTAAGATAAGATTATTTTCTTTAAACTACACGATCATTAACATAGGGTGGTCAGTTGGTCCACTAATTGGTGCATTACTTTCAGGTTATAATCATAGTTTCCCTTTCATATTGTCTGGTCTTACTGCATTGCTTCCGATGATATTTATTATAATCTACTATTCTTCCTGTTTTCATTCCTTACCTATATTATCGCAGAGTAATAATATATTACTAACAGATACCCTCAGTAATATAAAGTCTTTAAAGAATTATTTGCTTTTTCTGATAACGATTTCATCAGTACTCGGGTCTTTTGTATATGGTAGTACCATTAATTACTTATCTCAATATTTAATTGTTTATACAAATAAGGAGTTTTCATATACAGCTATTGCTGCAATGATGGTAACAAATGCTATGGTTGTTATAGGATTTCAATATCATGTTGGAAAGTATATTAAAGATGGTTATATCGGAAGATGGCTGACGGGAGGAGCAATTTTTTTTATCCTCGGTATTTTTGGATTTATTTATTCTGAACAGAACTTGATTTATTGGATAATTGCAATATTTTCTTTCTCGTTGGGAGAAATTATTTTTATCCCTGTCCTTTACTCGCTTACTGACAGTATAGCACCTGAAGGATTAAGGGGACATTACTTTGCAATACAGAACCTAGGTAGTTTAGGTGCAGCTGTCAGTCCTGTTATGATGGGATATTTAATTTCATATTATAAATCCCCTTATATTTTTCTCATTCTTATCGTTGCAATTTCCTTTTCTTATTTTATCCTTCTAGTTGTAAAACATGCCTATATAAAAAAATGGTAGTTATTTTTCATTTTACACTTTCTTTGACTTAAATCTTTTAACCTATCTCTGGTGATATTTATAGCGGCGAATCAGGCGGCTTAAGGGAGGGCGATAATCGGTAATCGCTATCATATTTTCCCACAAAGGTGGTTTTTTGATGCAGCGCCCACAAGGTAATGAAGTTAACTCTGAGGGCAGGGCACAGCATGGGCACATGTTTGTCAGACGTTTCAG
Source organism: Photorhabdus heterorhabditis (assembly GCF_001280945.1). Lineage (NCBI taxonomy): Bacteria > Pseudomonadati > Pseudomonadota > Gammaproteobacteria > Enterobacterales > Morganellaceae > Photorhabdus > Photorhabdus heterorhabditis. The sequence goes on from NZ_LJCS01000006.1 coordinate 51,920, forward strand.
CTGCTTGCTGCAAAAACTGCATATTCCGTGATGTGGAAACCAAAGAGACTGATGGCATAGCCAACAGTACCCAACCATTGTTAGCATAGGTTTTTTCCTTGATGGCAAATAAAGTTGAGAATAACAATGGCTGATCTGTTTTGGCAGGTTTCTGATAAAGGTTCGCGTGATCTTGTGCTGCTGCACGGCTGGGGGTTGAATGCGGAAGTTTGGCGTTCCATTGAAATGCGATGCGCTCCGCATTTTTGTTTGCATCTGGTGGATTTGCCGGGCTATGGCCGCAGCCAGAAGTATGGCCCGATGAGCCTCGCGGATATGGCGGATGAAGTTTGGCGACATGCCCCTGAAAATGCGCTGTGGTTGGGGTGGTCATTGGGAGGACTGGTTGCCAGTCGGATTGCGCTTGACCATCAGGATAAGGTTGCCGGATTAATTACCGTGGCTTCTTCACCACATTTCAGTGCAGAAGGTGACTGGCCGGGGATTAAGCCTGAAGTTTTGAGCAATTTCGAACATCAGTTGAGTGAAGATTTCCAGCGTACTGTCGAGCGTTTCCTTGCTTTACAGACGATGGGTACAGATAGTGCCCGTCAGGATGCGAGACTACTGAAATCCGTTGTGCTGGCACAGCCGATGCCTTCTGTTGAAGTACTGAATATTGGTTTGGAAATTTTACGTACTGAAGATTTAAGGGAGCCATTGGCTGAGCTTACCATTCCATTCCTGCGGATTTATGGCTATCTGGATGGTTTGGTGCCAAGAAAAATCCTCAACATTCTTGATGAAAAATGGCCGGGTTCAGTTTCTGCCATGATGCGCCATGCCGCTCATGCGCCTTTTATTTCTCATCCTGATGAATTTGTTGGGTTATTGGCTGATTTTGTTAGCAAGGTCAAGTGATGACTACCTCACATTGAATTGATTATTTTTTTAATTATTCAATGTCCTCCAGCGATCCGATAAACCGCCGTATCACATTTCTGTACCTCAGGGCATTGTTTGCAACTGCCACTCAGGCAGGCAGTTGCATTGATTTTTTCCAGTTTGCCCATTACTGTGAGCTGCTCAAGCATAGCTTCAATCATCGACAGTGAAGCAGATAGCTGGTGGCTCAACAGTTTGGCATCAGCCCGTCCATTCAGAGCGACTGCATCCCTTACTTGTAACAAGCTAATCATTCTCGGCTCCTAGTGGCAGTTTCCACTGGAGCAGTGGCAACGATTTCCAGTGTTGTTGTTCAGCTTCATCGTTACGCGGCTGCGTGCCCGACGTAGGAAGAAAAACACTAATACGTTAAATATGGCTATAGTAAGGATTGTGATTAGGCTGCTCTGTGAATGTTGTGAAAAAGTCACAATCTGATAGAACAGCGCTGAGCTTGAGTAAGCTACATTCAGTCCCCATAGAATAGAAAATGTCATCCAGCCGCGGCTAGTTTCGCGGGCGATAGCGCCCATCACAGAAACACAGGGAACATACAGTAGAACGAAGATTAAATAGCTGTAAGCGGAAATCGCAGAGCCGAATTTGGCACTCATTGTTCCCATAGAACCGCTATCCATATCACCGTCACCTTTACTGGCTTCGATTGGGTTAGAAAGGACGCTCAGAGTGAAGGTGTCTTTTAAACTATCCCAGGTTTCATCAACCGCATCTTTCAGTTCACCAAGTAGGTTGAAACCATCTGCGTCAAACGGTTCATTAGTAATATTTTCCGCGGTGTACAGGGTATTTAGTGTCCCAACAACCACTTCTTTTGCCATTGCGCCGGTTATCAGGCCCACGGTTGCCTGCCAGTTATCTGGGTGAACTCCGATTGGCTGTAATACCGGTGTAATGACTTTGCTGACCGAAGCCAGCGCGGATTCGTTGATGCTATCCACCGCTTGACCTGAAAAAGAAAAGCTGTTGAGTGCACCAATAAACATACTGGCGATAACGATCACTTTACCGGCACGGATAACAAAACCTTTCAGGCGTTGCCAGGTTTGCAGAAACAGGGTTTTCAGATGTGGAATATGGTAAACCGGAAGCTCCATAACGAATGGTGAAGCTTCACCACGCATAATGGTGCATTTCAGCATCAGGCCAGTCAGGATAGCAACCATAATTCCCAATATGTAAAGGGAGAAAACAACGGTGGCACCATTTTTACCGAAGAATGCAGCGGCGAATACAGCAAAGATTGCCAGCCGTGCACCACAGGACATAAATGGCGCCATCATGATTGTGATCAGACGTTCACGTGGTGCATCTAGTGTTCTCGCACCCATAATCGATGGGACGTTACAACCAAAGCCAACAATCAACGGGACAAAAGATTTACCGGGCAGTCCCAGCACTTGCATTAGGCGATCCATGACAAACGCCGCTCGTGCCATGTAACCAGAATCTTCAAGGAAAGAGAGGAATAGATACATCATGCCGATTTGTGGCACGAGTGGTAGCACTGTGTTAATACCGCCACCGATACCCTGTGCGAGGAAAACCGTCAGCCATTCAGGGAAGCTTAATGTATGACCAAGCCATTGAACGCCGTGAATGAAAATAGCAATAGAACCACCGTCGAAAATAGGCTGTAATGCACCACCGATATTAATTGCCAGCACGAACATTAAATACATAACAACCAGGAAAATTGGCACACCTAGCCAGCGGTTGAGGATGATTTTATCGATTGCCTGTGTGAGTTTGTTTGGCATGGCTTTTTGGGTGTCGATCACTGCCATACATAACGCGTTGATGCTTTGATAGCGAGCATCGGCAATGACCAGTTCCGGTTCTTCATGTTGCTGTTGTTGCAGGCGTTCTTTAGATTCAGCCAATATTGAAGTAGCAAGACCAGAACGTTCCAGGCTGTAAATATCTCCTTCAAGCATCTGGAGAGCTAACCAGCGGCGTTGTTGAGGATTAAAATTGTCTGAAATTGCACCAGATAGCTGGTCAACTTCCTGTAATAGGCTGTCAGGGTAGCGAATCAGTGGCTGCACTGAGTTCTGTTTATGATGATCTATCGCTTGTTTCAGCTCATTTAGCCCGGTGGCACGTGTTGACACCATTGGAATAACCGGGCAGCCAAGGCGTTGTTCTAGTTCGGCAATATCAATTTGGATATGTTGGTTTTTAGCAATATCTAGCATATTTAGTGCAATAATGCATGGAATGCCTAATTCCAGTAGTTGTAGTGTCAGGTAGAGATTTCTCTCAAGGTTAGAAGCATCGACTACGTTAATCAGTATGTCAGCATCACCGCCTAGAATATAGTGACAGGCTATTTGCTCATCTAGTGATGTCTGTTCGGAAATTGTGGTGAGAGAGTAGGTTCCTGGCAGGTCAACTAATTCGATTTTATGATCCGCCGTGATAAAACGGCCAGTTTTCTGTTCTACCGTGACGCCCGCCCAGTTGCCTACACGCTGGCGCGCGCCAGTGAGTTGGTTAAATAACGTTGTCTTGCCGGCATTGGGGTTACCGATTAAGCCAATGGTGAGTGCTTTCATGTTTTCGTTGCCAAATTAAGATTAGAAATAACAGTTTTGTGGTTTGTAATGGATTATTCAGTTTCACTGAGTGTTGTCTAATGTAAGAAATTCCAAGTCTTTTTTTCTCAGAATCAGACTGACTCTACGAGTCTCAATTTGTATCGGATCGCCTAAAGGAGCTAAGCGGACAACATGAAAAGAGGAACCGGGTAACATGCCTAGTGACAGCAATTTTTGCCGGTAAGCGGGGCTTATCTTTGGAGAAAAGCCAATGATTTTGTAACTATGGTCTGGAAGAAGTTGCATATAACCTTCCGCGATGTTTGCAAGTAAGAGTGATAATCGTGTTAATGAATAAAAAGTACGATTTTTATTCTATCCATATTAATTGTAAATGGAAATAATAACTAACATTGATTTCAATATTAGTTGCATTTTCATTATTGATTATTGAAGTCACCAAGGTTGAGATTGATAAGTGAATGTGGATTTCTTCTGGCTAAAAAGATATAAAGATGCCCTGCTCTGGCAGTACAGCACCCTTAATCGAAGGTGTTTTTGTCTTTCGATGTTTCAGTCTCTCAGCAGCGATATTTATGGTATCGTTTGTATTCCGATCCTCTTAAATCCAAAGGTAATTCATTGATTTTCTATATAATGCTAACTTCATAACATTTACCGGGTATTCTAAATGCTTGATTAGGAACTATATTAGCCCCTTCTGTGACTGCTCCCCGCCGTAAAGAGGGGGCCGCAAAAGTTATCCCTTATCAGTTAATATCTTGGTTCCCATTCCAAATTCAGAACTTCTATTATGACCACATTCCTACGACAACTGATGCCTTCCGTTCACACCGGGCGTCAGTTTGTCACCGTTCAGCACCTGCCTGGCACTGGGCGAGGGTTTACGGCGTTTTTCGCTAATCTACTCCTTGAAATGTATATTTATAGTGAAAGTTTGAGGGGGCAGTGTTCTTAACATGGCAGAAATCTCCGTAATCTGAGATGCACTGCCTTGGCAGTGCATCTTTACAGGTATATGAATCTCAGCGTTTTTTTCCGAATGCGGCGGCGAGTGCATCACTCATGGCACTGTTCCCGGCTGAGGCAGGAGAGCGTGGAGTATTGCGGTTCCGGTCATTGCGTTCAGGACGGCGGTCAGCTTGGGTATTGCTGCTGCGGCGTGAGCTGGTTTCTCCCGGTTGTTCATCGAGGCGCATGGTCAGCGCAATACGTTTACGATTTAGGTCAACTTCCTGTACTTTTACTTTGACGATATCGCCTGCTTTTACCACCGTGTGGGGATCTGTTACAAACCGCTCTGACAATGAAGAGATGTGCACCAGACCATCCTGATGGACGCCGATATCGACAAATGCACCAAAGTTAGTCACATTTGTCACGGTACCTTCCAGTATCATACCTAGGCGCAGGTCGTTCATCGTTTCCACGCCTTCCGCAAAGGTCGCGGTTTTAAACTCTGGGCGTGGGTCGCGGCCCGGTTTTTCCAACTCTTTCAGAATATCGCTAACGGTTGGAACCCCAAATTGTTCTGTGGTGAAGTCTTCAGGTTTTAATCCACGCAGTGAGGAAGGATTGCCCATTAATTCTTGAAGCTTCTGTTCAGTCGCTGCCAGAATTTTTTCAACGACTGGATAGGCTTCCGGGTGAACGGTCGATGCATCCAGTGGGTTATCACCGTGACTAATACGCAGGAATCCGGCGCACTGCTCAAAAGCTTTTGGCCCAAGGCGGCTGACTTTCAGTAATTGTGCTCGGTTATTGAAGCGGCCATTCTCATCACGCCAGTTTACGATATTCTGGGCTATCATACGCGTCAGCCCGGCCACCTTAGTGAGCAGAGGTGCGGAGGCGGTATTCAGATCGACACCGACAGCATTCACACAATCTTCAACTACCGCATCCAGTTTCTTGGCAAGCAGAGTCTGGCTAACATCATGTTGATACTGACCCACACCAATGGATTTAGGATCGATTTTCACTAACTCAGCCAGTGGATCTTGCAGGCGGCGGGCGATAGAAACTGCACCACGCAGTGAAACATCCAGATCAGGAAACTCCTGGGCGGCCAACTCAGATGCAGAATAAACAGATGCTCCTGCCTCACTGACAATGACTTTTTGTGCTTTTATCTCCGGGAACTGTTTTTGTATATCCGCGAAGAAACGTTCTGTTTCGCGAGAAGCGGTTCCGTTACCGATAGCGACCAGTTCTACCTGATGTTTGATACACAACGCGGCTACGCTTGCGGCTGCTTTGGTGGTTTGTCCGGTATGCGGATAAATAGTGTCTGTGGCTATCAGTTTGCCAGTGGCATCGACTACCGCAACTTTAACGCCCGTACGCAGACCAGGATCGAGTCCCATTGTTGCCCGCATACCTGCTGGTGCAGCCATTAGCAGATCTTGCAGATTGCGGGCGAACACTTTGATGGCTTCATCTTCTGCTTTTTCGCGTAAGGTGCTCATCAACTCAGTTTCAAGGTGGAGCAATACCTTGATACGCCATGTCCAGTTTACTACGGCTTTGCGCCAGCTATCTGCCGGTGCATTGTTTAGACGTAGATTAAGATGTTCCGTAATAATCTGCTCACCGTGACTCTCTTTGGGAGGTTCATCAAATTGGGGATCAGCATTCAGGGAAAGTTGCAGTATTCCTTCATTACGGCCACGGAACATGGCTAGTGCACGGTGAGAAGGGACCTGTGCGACAGGCTCATGATGATCAAAGTAGTCGCGGAATTTAGCGCCTTCCTCCTCTTTTCCTGTGACGACTTTGGCGACCAGATGGGCATTTTTCCATAAATATTCCCGAACTTTTGCTAATAATGCGGCATCTTCGGAGAAGCGTTCCATCAGGATATAACGGGCGCCATCCAGAGCAGCTTTGGTGTCAGCCACACCTTTATCGGTGTTAACAAAGGCAGCGGCAGCCAAGTCTGGTTCTTGTTGTGGATCTTGCCATAGAGAGTCGGCCAGAGGCTCAAGGCCCGCTTCAATAGCGATTTGCCCACGGGTGCGGCGTTTGGGTTTGTAGGGAAGATAGAGATCTTCCAGCTCTGTTTTACTCAGTGTTCCATTAATTGCTTCGGCCAGCTCTGGTGTCAGCTTACCTTGTTCATCAATGGATTTAAGAATGGTTTGGCGACGGTCTGACAGTTCGCGTAGATAACCAAGGCGGCTATCAAGTTGGCGAAGTTGGGTATCATCCAGACCTCCGGTGACCTCTTTACGATATCGGGCAATAAAAGGAACGGTGTTCCCTTCATCAAGCAAGCTGATCGCTGAAAGTACCTGTTGTGGCTGGGCCTGTAGCTCACTTGCAATAATTTGGCTCAGAGATTCATTCATGTTGTGTTTTCTTCTGGTGGATAGGCTTCAAATATTTGCAAAAAACCCTTTATACGTTTTAGGAGGAACAATTTCCAGTTCATGCCTAATCTTATTCTGATCGGTTACGCCACAATTCAACGAATTTATTGCAAGTTACGCTCTAATAACTGCTGTTGAATCGAATCTTTTCTTTGGATTTCTCATGGAAAAAAGTCACGTTATTTTATTGCGCCGACTCTGCCTATTTCACATATTCGATCTCATTCACGTACCACATGGCTTCTCCTGTTGGCGTATGAACGATTACGCTGTCTCCGACTTCTTTCTTGAGTAAAGCCCGAGCCATTGGAGAATCGATGGATATGTAGTCTTTACGACCAAAAATTTCATCGTACCCAACGATACGGAAGCGTTTTATCTCTCCTTGATCATTTTCTATCCCGACCCATGCACCAAAAAACACTTTTCCGTCTTGTTGAGGTGAGTAATCAACACATCGTAGTGCTTCCAGGCTCTTGGTAAGGTATCTGACCCGCCGATCAATTTCCCGCAGTCTCTTCTTGTTATATTGATAATCTGCGTTCTCACTCCTGTCACCGAGACTCGCCGCCCAGGTGACTTTTTTGGTAACTTCCGGGCGTTCTTCACGCCATAGATAATCCAATTCTTTCTTTAGGTTGTCGTAGCCTTCACGAGTTATAAGCTTAGTTTTCATTTTAATTTGTTTTGATATATGTTCCGCACAGGAGATAAGTACAGCTTTTTGTTACTGACTTTGAATACGGTAGTCAACTCTAAAGATCCTAACGATTCAAAATAATCTCAGCAACCAACGATATTTTAAACAAGATAGAGATCTACTTTTTACATAAAAAGACACATTAATTTTCAGTCTAAATAAGACGAAGATCCACTTTTAAATAAAAAAGAGACGTTAACCTTTACCCTTCCTTTTTTTCTGGGAAATATACTCTTGTTGATATAAGAAATTCTTATTTCATATAACAGGGGTTTCAAGAGAAAACGGTATTTGGCGAACTTTTAGTTATAAAGAGCGCATTATTCTCTGTGTTATACCTGCCACTCTGAACGTTCCCCGATCCAAAAATTAACGGATCCTTGCGGTCATTCTTATACGTATGATCCATCATGGAAAAGGATATTGATGACAATGAATCAGCAAGAAACTAACGTAAGCATATTGGCGGGGAATTCACGAGCTTATCTCAATAAAGATGGTGAGATAGTTGTCGAGGCTCAACTGAAAGCCTTTGAGGCTGCGTTGCTGTTTGCCAAGCAAAGCCAAGATAAATGTGGTCAATGGCCGAGGATATCCGTGGCTTTCGATCATCATGGGATATTCCGCCTTCAGTTCCTGACAGAAAACCTCACTAATTCTCAAAAGCGGAACCCTCGCTTGAGTCATCTCCATACCTCGATCAGGAATGTATTCTTGCCGGTAACGGAAAAATATCAGATTCCGCTCAGTGAAATACGCGTTATTCACGAAGATTCAGCCAGGCAGCACCTTGTTCACATCCTTGCTTCCGGGGAAATACCCGAAATTATCACCCGACGGATGGTGTCCAAAAACCTCGCTGACGGCAAACCACCGACGTCAGACGCTTCTTACGAAGCGCCGACCCAGAAACTCACCTGTGCAGCAATTACGAAGGAGTACTTCGAGAAAGCTGCCGGCAATCACAAAGGCTTAGACGCTCTTCTGGAGGTATTCTTTGAGGATTGCGCCTGGTCGAGAGCTTTGGCATATGTGCGTGGGCTCCAGCTCAGCCACATGCTCGGTGTTTCAACCGCCATCCGTCTTAATCTTGTTAATGAAGCGGGTGATGTGAGCAAAGGCGATATAATTACTGCCCAGCAGATATAGTCAAGATAATAAGAAAATAATTTCATCTTTGTTAAGGTAGAAAATTATGTATAACTTAGCCCGACCTATATATCTGGATAACAACGCTACAACGCAATTAGATCCCGATGTGCTTCAATCTATGATGCCCTATTTTACCAACGCTTATGGAAACGCTGCCAGCAATAACCATGCATTTGGGTGGAAAGCAATGGAAGCTGTTGATGATGCAAGGAAAGTGATCTCAACATCGATAAATGCGATGAGTCATTCCGATATTATATTCACGTCTGGCGCGACCGAGTCGAACAATCTTGCAATCGCGGGCCTTCAACATCGGGGCAAGAGGGGGCATGTCATCACATCGACAATTGAGCATAAAGCGGTTCTTGATTGTTGCAGTCGGCTCGAATCAATGGGAACGGAAGTGACCTATTTACCGCCGCAAAGCGACGGGGTCGTATCCCCAGACTCAATATCTCGGGCAATAAGAGATGATACCTATCTGGTCTCAATTATGGCTGCTAACAACGAGATTGGTTCAATACAAAAAATTGAAGAGATAGGCGCAATCTGTAAGGAGCATGATATTCCTCTTCATACCGATGCCACGCAAGCGCTCGGCAAAATAGAATTTGATGTACAGCGCATGAACATCAGTCTTGCCTCATTTTCCGCGCACAAAATTTATGGACCAAAGGGGATCGGCGCACTTTATATCAATTCACGCAATAAAAACACAATACTTACCCCTCTCATCGTCGGAGGAGGGCATGAGCGAGGCTTACGCTCTGGAACCCTTAACGTTCCAGGGATCGTAGGCTTCGGTCGTGCTGTCGAGCTGTCTGTGAAAAATTTGACCGATGAGTCGATAAGGTTACGTTATTTACGGGATTTGCTTCGGTCGTATATTATCGAGAATGTGGCTGGTGTTCGGATAAATGGCCATCCCACCGAATGCCTTCCCGGTCTGTTAAATGTCTCCTTCAACGGTATCGATGCTGACTCGCTTTTGCTAGAGCTTTCTGAGGTTGCGCTGTCCTCTGGGTCTGCATGCACGTCTGCTAACAGGGCGCCGTCATATGTACTGAAAGCAATAGGGGTCAGTGATGCACTCGCTCAAGCCAGTGTGCGTTTCGGATTGGGCAGATTTAATAATGAGGACGAGATACGGTATGTTTGTCTCCGTCTGGAAAAAGCGGTGAATAAACTGCGGTCTATGGCACCAAAATTATTCGTTACTCAATGATAATTAAGATGGAGTTTGACTCATGCGAACAATGTCGGCACTTTTTCTCCTGTTCGGAACCCTGTTCACTGCGGGGGGATATGGCGCCACCTTTCTTATTTCCGCGTATTTTCGGTCACAAGGGGGGAGTGACATTGACGCTGGGACGACTCTCGGTGTGGCCTTGGTCGGCACCTTGATTGGTGTTCCTTTGGTCGGATGGTTTGCCGGGCGACTGGAAGCATCGCGACTTGCTGCCCTCGCGGCGTTTGCGATGTCTTGTGGTTATTTTCTCTTAGGCGGCTTTAGCAGTGAACTGAGTCACATCCCGCGTATCGCAGCATTCTTGATTGGACTCGGGTGGGGAATGTTCTATATCAGTGGACCCATGGCGTTGTCGGAGCGTGTCACTGATACTGACAGGGGCCAATGGTTTACCCGTTTCAGCGCGTTTCAAATGGCTGGGATTTGCGGCAGTCCCATCTTCCTCGCCGTAGCGGTTGAGCAGGTAGGTATGCCCATCCGAACAACGTTTCTCTTTGTTGGCGTCGTTGGCATCCTTGCCTCACTACTGCTGGCAACCTTTGGGATCAGGGAACCCAATGGTCAACAGGAGTTATCACTGAGACCTTGGGTGAAAAAAATAACGAAGATTGCTACAAGTAGTGCGATCCGTCCCATCATAATGGTAGGTCTGGGAGGCGGCGTATTCTCTGGAATGATGTCGTTCCAGAGTTCGCTCGTCGAAGGAACTCGTGCAAATGCCAGTACATTCTTCGCGGTACATGCAGCAACCGTGGTTGTGTCGCGGCTTTTGTTAGCACGACGTTTATCGACGATGCCTCGTATCCCGTTAGTCACCGTGTTGATGTCATGCTTAATCATCGGTATTTTCGCCTTGCTAGGCATACCGATTCACCCCATGTTTCAGATTGCGGCGGGCATGTTAACGGGGATAGGGTATGGATTGGTGTATCCCGTCATTCAAACATGGGCAGTAAACGACTCTGCTCTTGAGAATCGTCATGCGGCCCTAACCTGGTTCGTTGTCGCCTACTTTGTGGGGATATTTGGATTTCCGGTAATAGGTGGGTGGATATTAGTGAGCTCGGGCAAGATCTTGTTTATTCTGGTTCTGGCCGCAATAGCTTCTCTTGAGCTTGTGGTGGCGTTATTGGGAGGGCGGTGGTTTCGCCGCATTAAGGACGGGCTGATGGCACAGGGTGAAATGCGTTAACGGTCATTCAGTGAGTATAAAAATCAGTATGTACTAGGTGCTAAATGAGCACTGAAACTTATATTCGCATACGTATACGTTCAGACCGGAATCTGGGCGATCAGCTGTCACCCACTAACGGGAATCCCCCTCCTGAGTCACGAAGTGCGAAGGTGGGGGAGGATGTCAATACCCGGATAAAAATAACATGGTTAATAGTCAACCGATTAATCATTAAAAAATTATATTGTTAATTTTTAATTTCTGATTTTTTCACCATTTTTTATATTTATGTATTTAAATTGTTTAGTGAAGAAATTTTTCTTTAAAAATCGTTAATTAATAAGCCCCTTCGATTAGCTATATCTGGCTGGTTACAGTCACCACCATCCCTTTAGCTATATTATTTCAGCGAGAAAATAAGTCGTCATTCAGAATTTATCTTTATTAATATTGATGAGTTCATTCGGCAGTATGACCGCAAATATGACATTCTATCCGCTATGGTAAAAGTAGAGGCTAAGGATGGAAAATGAGGGATCAACGAGCTATTTTTAGTTAGCTCTGTTGGTAACAGAATTTTCTTACAAGTCTGAGCATTATGCCGTTTATCTCTAATATTGATGACATAAATCGTGTAGTTTGTGACTCTGCATATTACATAATATGTATGCTGTGGGTTTGCTGATAATGAGAGTAAGTCATGAGATTTTTCTGGAGAAAAAATACTCAATATTGTTTACTATGGTAAGAAAAGATTAAGAGAAATCGATCAGCAGATATGATTCTTGGACAAATAACGGGATGCGCTGAAAATTGCCGATCAGTTCCTATTGGAAAGGAAAAAACGGTGTTGGTGTGCAGGCCCGGTTATTTGGTGAGTATGAAGCAGAAAATATTTTTCGTTTAGCCTATCCGATGAATTTGATCCCATTAACAAGTGGATTTCTATTGATTCCCCGGTAGCCAGAGCACGGATTGGTAAACTGGCCGATGAAAAAATTACCGCAAAGATTCTTATGCGGGGTAGTCGCTTACTGGATTGTAGTTATTAGCTATATACCCTATGGATTTCAAGATGGATCGCGACGGCAAGGGAGAGAATCCCCGGGCGCATAGATAACTAATTGACTTAAAATATATACTTGATCTCTATATTTGGTTTAATCTTCTTCATAATGGTAAATTTATAAAAGCATGTGGTATTTTGGAGTGTAATAATGCAAGAAGGTAATAAAATCCTTGTAGTAGATGATGACATGCGTTTGCGAATGTTATTAGAACGTTATCTGACAGAACAAGGTTTTCAGGTACTTAGTGCTGCTAATGCGGAGCAGATGGACCGCTTATTGACAAGGGAATCTATTAGTTTAATCGTGTTGGACTTAATGTTACCTGGAGAAGATGGTCTTTCTGTTTGTCAAAGACTGAGAAACCAAAATAATCCGGTGCCGATTATTATGGTGACAGCAAGAGGTGAAGAGGTAGATCGTATTGTTGGGTTGGAAATTGGTGCTGATGACTATATTCCGAAACCATTTAATCCGCGTGAGTTGTTAGCTCGTATTCGAGCGGTGTTACGCCGTCAGGCGAATAAATTACTGGGTGTACCTACTGAGGATGATCCAATTATTAATTTTGGTAAGTTCAGTCTCAATCTGAGTACTCGAGAAATGTTTCAGGGAGATGAACATATACCATTGACCAGTGGTGAATTTGCCGTGCTGAAAGTGCTGGTTTCTTCTCCTGGTGTGCCGCTGTCCCGTAATAAGTTGATGAATCTAGCGCTTGGTCGGGAATATAGCACAATGAAGCGATCCATTGATGTTCTTGTTTCACGTTTGCGCCGTGTGGTTGAAGAAGATCCGACACACCCCCGTTATATCCAGACCATCTGGGGCTTGGGCTATGTTTTTGTGCCTGACGGAAGCTGTGTATGAAACTATTGCGATTCTCTCCTCGCAGTACGTTTACCCGTACTTTATTCTTGGTTATGGCTATGCTGTTCATCAGCTTAGTCAGTAGTTATTTATTTATTGTAAATTTCGTTATCATGCCAAGCTTGCAGCAGTTCAATAAAGTATTAGCGTATGAAGTTCGCACCTTAATGGCTGAGAAGTTGAAGCTGGAGGACGGTTCTTTTCTGGTGCTCTCACCGGTAGTACGCCGAGAGATTTATCAGGAGCTGGGTATTACGCTCTATTCTGAGTCTGACGCAGAGATGCAAGGCTTGCTCTGGGCCAGGCATTATGATTTTTTGAGTGAGAAGATGAGTCAATATCTTGGTGGTGAAGCTGATCTTCGCCTTGAGATAAACAAAGATAGCCCTATACTTTGGCTTAATTCTTATCTTGCCCCTGATATTTGGGTTAGGGTTCCTCTGACGGAAGTCGAACAACATCAATTCTCTCCCGTTTTCCGCTATATACTGGCAATTTTATTATTGATGTTTGGTTGTATCTGGCTTTATATCCGTTTTCAGAACCGCCCTTTGCTGGAAATGGAATATGCTGCCAGACAAACAGGTAAAGGCATTATGATGCCAGCGGTGCGAGAAGCGGGTTCCCTGGAAGTGCGTGCTTCTATTCGCGCATTTAACCAGATGTCCGCAGGGATAAAGTTACTGGAAAGTGACCGTACAATATTAATGGCGGGGGTAAGCCATGATTTGCGTACTCCACTGACTCGTATCCGGCTGGCAACAGAAATGATGAACAAGAAAGATGCTTATCTGTCCGAATCTATTAATAAAGATATTGAGGAGTGTAATGCCATTATTGAGCAATTTATTGACTACCTCCGTACCGGGCAGGAAATGCCAATGGAATTCTGTGAACTTAATTCTATTCTCAAAGAAGTTATCTCCGCAGAAAATGGTTATGAGCAGGATATTGAAAATAATTTGTCGCTTAATCCAATAACTGTTAACGCGAATCCAATTTCCATTAAACGGGCTTTGGCGAATATGTTGGTTAATGCTAATCGTTATGGTAATGGCTGGATTAAAGTCAGTAGTGGTCAGACAAATAAATTCGCTTGGTTTCAAGTAGAAGACAATGGAGCTGGAATTAAACAGGAAGATTTGCCCCAGTTGTTTCAGCCATTTGTTCGGGGCGAAAGAGCACGTAGTAACAGTGGAACAGGGTTAGGTTTGGCTATTGTTCAGCGGATTATTGATGCGCATGATGGGAAAATTGAAGTTGGCGCCAGTTCTAAAGGGGGGTTATCTATCCGTGCCTGTATTCCGGTTGTGGAAGATCCTTTTTAAGGATCTGCGGAGATGACAGTTTTATGTCAGCCTCAGTCTGAGCTTGCATTTTGCTGTCATAAAAGTGTCATAATTAGGACATTTTGCTGTAACCAAACTAATCTATTTTCCCTCCTGCACCTTTTTTAATCTGACGACACATTTCTTTGTTGATTCTGAATATCCCATTAGGAGGGATTATGAAACTGATGCGTACCACTGTAGCTAGCATAATGGCAGCGACATTTTCTTTGACAACCCTGTCTGTATTCGCTGCCACCAGCTTGACGGGGGCCGGTGCGACATTTCCCGCACCGGTGTATGCTAAGTGGGCAGATTCTTATCAAAAAGAGACAGGTAATAAAGTCAATTATCAAGGCATTGGTTCATCCGGTGGCGTAAAACAAATTCTGGCAAATACCATTGATTTTGGTGCTTCCGATTCCCCTTTATCCGATGAAAAATTAGTTGCTGATGGTTTATTTCAGTTTCCGACGGTTATCGGCGGGGTAGTACTGGCAGTTAATATTCCAGGTATTAAATCTGGTGAATTGATATTAGATGGTAAAACTTTAGGCGATATCTATTTAGGTAAAGTGAAAAAGTGGAATGACCCGGCGATTACTAAACTGAATCCGGGAGTAAAACTGCCGGAACAGGATATTGCTGTAGTGCGTCGTGCTGATGGTTCCGGTACCTCTTTTGTATTTACCCGTTATCTTTCTAAAGTGAACGAAGAATGGAAAGAGAAAGTCGGTGCAGGTTCCACGGTAAGCTGGCCTGTTGGTTTAGGGGGTAAAGGCAATGATGGGATTGCCGCCTTTGTTCAGCGTCTGACTGGCTCCATTGGTTATGTTGAATATGCTTACGCTAAACAGAATCATTTGGCTTATACCAAACTGGTATCTGCTGATGGCAACGTTGTTAGCCCAACAGAAGACAGTTTTAGTGCCGCCGCGAAGAAAGCAGCATGGCATAAAACATTTGCTCAGGATCTGACAAACCAGCTAGGGGAGCATGTCTGGCCAATTACTTCCACCACATTCATTTTGGTTCATAAGCAGCAGAAAGATGCGGCCAAAGGGGCAGCGGTGTTGAAATTTTTTGACTGGGTTTATGAGAATGGCAGTAAACAAGCAAATGATCTGGATTATGCAACTCTGCCAAAAGAAGTGGTTGAGCAAGTTCGTGCGGCTTGGAAAACTCATGTGAAGGATAGCAGTGGCAAAGCACTGTACTAACTTGCTTGTTCTGATAGTTACTGTATTAAATATCGATTAAATTTGCAGTTTTGATTTCTCCCCCTTGCGTTGGGGGAGTTTACCCGGATGAGAATAAGCTCTATGGCCGAGCAGAAAACGGCAATAAAAGCACCCAGTAAAAATGGCGATCTTATTTTCAGCGCTTTGGTTCGGCTAGCGGCGCTGATGACTTTATTTTTGCTGGGTGGCATCATTATTTCACTGATTATCGCCTCCTGGCCCAGCATCCAGCAGTTCGGTGTCGCTTTCCTCTGGCATAAAGAGTGGGATGCCCCAGCGGAGCAATTTGGGGCATTGGTGCCGATTTACGGTACATTGGTGACATCATTGATTGCTCTGATTATCGCAGTACCTGTCAGTTTCGGAATCGCATTGTTCCTAACAGAATTGGCACCTAATTGGCTGAAACGCCCGCTTGGGGTGGCAATTGAACTGTTGGCTGCAATTCCAAGTATTGTGTATGGCATGTGGGGGCTGTTCGTTTTTGCTCCGCTGTTTGCTACCTATTTCCAGCAGCCGGTAGGTCATGTCCTTTCCAGTATTCCTGTTGTGGGGGAACTCTTCTCTGGTCCTGCCTTTGGGATTGGTATTCTGGCGGCGGGTGTCATTCTCGCTATTATGATTATCCCTTATATCGCCTCAGTTATGCGTGATGTATTCGAGCAGACACCCGTGATGATGAAAGAATCCGCTTATGGTATCGGTTGTACCACCTGGGAAGTCATTTGGCACATTGTGCTGCCTTACACCCGGAATGGTGTGATTGGTGGCGTCATGTTGGGACTTGGTCGGGCGCTGGGGGAAACTATGGCGGTGACTTTTATCATCGGTAATACCTACCAGCTCGATAGTTTCTCACTGTTTATGCCGGGTAATAGTATTACTTCGGCGTTGGCGAACGAATTTGCCGAAGCAGAATCTGGTTTGCATACCTCAGCATTGATGGAACTTGGTCTGATTCTGTTTGTGATCACCTTTATCGTGCTGGCGTTGTCAAAACTGATGATTATGCGTTTGGCGAAGAATGAGGGACGTTAATATGGCAATCATGGATGGACAACCGCCTGTTAATGCCGATGCACGTAGCCATAAACAGGCATGGCGTCGTCAGAAAAATCGCTTCGCTCTATTGTTATCAATGGCAACCATGTTGTTTGGTCTGTTCTGGCTGGTATGGATTCTATTTTCCACAGTCACCAAGGGCTTCGACGGGATGTCGCTGGCATTGTTCACTGAAATGACACCGCCACCGAATACAGAAGGGGGAGGATTAGCAAATGCCATTGTTGGCAGTGGATTATTGATCCTGTGGGCGACGATTATCGGTACCCCTTTGGGGATAATGGCAGGGATCTATCTGGCAGAGTATGGCCGCCGTTCATGGCTGGCAGAAGTCATCCGTTTTATAAACGATATTCTGTTGTCGGCACCGTCTATTGTCGTTGGTTTGTTTGTTTACACTGTTATTGTGACGAAAATGCAACATTTCTCCGGTTGGGCAGGGGTGATTGCGTTGGCATTGTTACAGGTACCCATTGTTATCAGAACCACGGAAAATATGCTGAAACTGGTGCCTGACAGCCTGCGTGAAGCGGCCTATGCGCTGGGAACACCTAAGTGGAAAATGATTTCAGCCATTACGCTGAAAGCCTCGGTATCCGGCATTATTACAGGTGTGTTGCTGGCAATCGCTCGAATCGCTGGGGAAACCGCGCCGTTGCTGTTCACTTCTCTCTCCAATCAATTTTGGAGTACCGATCTGGGGCAGCCAATTGCCAACCTGCCAGTGACTATCTTTAAATTTGCCATGAGTCCATTTTCTGAATGGCAACACCTGGCGTGGGCAGGCGTATTATTGATAACCCTGTGTGTATTACTCATTAATATTGTGGCGCGTGTGCTGTTTGCCAGGAAAAAGCACTGACTGATATTTTCAACAGAGAGAGTATGAATGAACATGGCTAATGACATTGCTGGTAGTAAAATTCGGGTACGCGATCTGAACTTTTATTACGGCAAATTTCACGCGCTGAAAAATATTACGTTGAATATTGCAAAGAACAAAGTAACGGCTTTTATTGGTCCGTCTGGTTGCGGTAAATCTACGCTGCTACGTACTTTCAATAAGATGTATGAACTGTATGGTGAACAGCGGGCAGAAGGCGAAATTTTGCTGGATGGCAACAATATCCTGACGGATAAACAAGATGTGGCGTTGCTGCGTGCCAAAGTTGGCATGGTATTCCAGAAGCCAACCCCCTTTCCGATGTCTATTTACGACAATATCGCTTTTGGTGTTCGTCTGTTTGAAAAATTATCAAGAGCAGAAATGGATGAACGTGTTCAGTGGGCTTTGACTAAAGCGGCATTGTGGAATGAAACCAGGGATAAGTTGTATCAGAGTGGATACAGTTTGTCTGGTGGTCAGCAACAGCGTTTATGTATTGCTCGCGGGATTGCAATCCGCCCGGAAGTGTTATTGCTGGATGAGCCTTGTTCAGCGCTTGATCCCATTTCTACGGGACGTATTGAGGAATTGATTAGTGAACTTAAATCTGAATATACCGTGGTGATTGTGACTCATAATATGCAGCAGGCGGCACGTTGTTCAGACCATACCGCATTTATGTACCTTGGTGAATTGATTGAATTCAGCGATACAGACACATTGTTTACCACACCAAAAAAGAAACAAACTGAAGACTATATTACTGGTCGTTATGGTTGATTACGGGGCGTAACATGGACAATCTGAATCTCAACAAACATATTTCAGGTCAGTTTAATGCTGAACTGGAGTATATCCGTACGGAACTGATGGCAATGGGTGGGCTGGTGGAGGAGCAACTCTGCAAAGCGATTAATGCTATGCATAATCAGGATGCAGCACTGGCGCGCGAAGTGATTGAAGACGACCATAAAGTCAATATGATGGAAGTTGCTATTGATGAGGCGTGTGTTCGTATCATTGCTAAGCGTCAGCCGACCGCAAGTGATTTGCGGTTAATTATGTCGATCTCGAAAACAATTGCTGAGTTGGAAAGAATCGGTGATGTGGCAAAAAAAATCTGCCAGACGGCACTTGAAAAGTTTTCACATCAGCATCAGCCATTATTAGTCAGCCTGGAATCACTTGGCCGCCATACCATACAAATGTTGCATGATGTGTTGGATGCTTTTGCCCGAATGGATCTGGAAGAAGCGGTTCGTATTTATCACGAAGATAAAAAGGTGGATAAAGAGTATGAAGGTATTGTCCGCCAGTTAATGACTTATATGATGGAAGACTCCCGAACTATCCCAAGCGTACTGACAGTGCTGCTCTGTGCCCGTTCTATTGAACGGATTGGTGACCGTTGTCAGAACATTTGTGAATTCATTTTCTACTATGTTAAGGGACAGGATTTCCGGCATGTGGGGGGGGATGAGCTAGAAAGATTGTTGACTAAAGAGAACAAGTAACTCACTGACAATGCTGGTATTTTTCTTGCCAGCATTTTTGGTTCTATAATTCGTTATATACCCAATAGATTTCAAGATGGATCGCGACGGCAAGGGAGCGAATCCCCGGGAGCATAGATAACTATGTCATAGATAACGATGTGACCGGGGTGAGTGAGTGCAGCCAACAAAGAGGCAACTTGAAAGATGACGGGTATAGTTATAAACATAGTTTTTTTTATTATTTCCTGCACTATATTGAAATTGATAGCTTGTGATGATTAATAAATGATTAATTACCATCAGGAGTGTTCAATGAAATCCCGCGTTCTTGTTACGGCATTGTTGGCCGGATTAGCACTGGTTACGGGTGTTGCGAAGGCAGATAAACTGGATGATATTAAAAAAGCTGGCTCAGTGCGGATCGCCGTTTTTGACAGTAATCCACCGTTTGGTTTTATTGACCCGCAAACCAAAAAATTGGCGGGTTATGATGTAGATATTGCCAACGCAATTGCGAATGACCTTGGTGTGAAACTGGAATTGCGTCCAACTAACCCAGCAAACCGTTTACCGTTGTTGGCATCAAAGAAAATTGACCTCATTGCCGCCAATTTTACGGTCACTGATGAACGTGCTAAACAGGTTGATTTTTCAATCCCTTATTTCGCTACCGGGCAAAAATTTATTGCTCGCAAAGGCGTTTTGAAATCTTCGGAAGACATTAAAAACTTACGTATTGGTGCTGATAAAGGCACGGTACAGGAAATTACTCTGCGTGAGCATTATCCGACTGCAAAAGTGATCTCTTATGATGATACCCCTTTGGCATTTGCAGCACTGCGTAACGGTAACGTACAAGCAATCACTCAGGATGATGCTAAGCTGGTAGGTCTGCTGGCTAACGTACCGGCAGCACAAAAAGCTGAGTTTGAGATCTCTCCTTTCAGCATCACCCGTGAATATCAGGCGGTAGCTGCTGTAAAAGGGGAAGAGCGCTTGGTTGAGGCGGTGAACCAAACTTTGCTGAAACTAGAAAAAGAGGGTGAAGCAGAGAAAATTTACAACCGTTGGTTTGGCTCGGATACCAAGTCAGCTCAGCCGCGTGGTGACTTTAAGTTTGCGCCTTTGGAGCAGCAAGCTAAATTCTGATGATAAGTTACAAAGCCCCGTCTTCTTGTTGCGGGGTTTTGTCATAAGTAATACTTGGTAATCGTAAGATATGTTTGAGTTATTTGTTACAGAGCACTTGCTTGCTCCCCAATATCTGGAATGGCTTTGGCAGGGCTTTCTAATTACGTTATGGATATCCACTTGTACCGTTGTGGCCTCCACGTTGTTGGGCTTTTTGCTGGCAGCGGCCCGTGACAGCCAATTAAAAATTCTCCGTTGGTCAGTAACGGTTTACATGACCTTATTCCGCAATACACCGCTATTGGTACAGCTGTTCTTCTGGTACTTTGCATCAGGACAAATACTGCCGCAAGAAGTCATGTTCTGGTTGAATACACCGCATGAAATCAACCTGTTAGGTTTACCATTAGCATGGCCTTCATTCGAATTCCTGGCTGGATTTATTGGCTTGACTCTCTATTCAGCCCCATTTGTGGCGGAAGAATTACGTTCAGGTATTCAGGGGATTGGGCGAGGGCAGAAATATGCTGCCCATGCACTGGGGCTAACCAGCTGGCAGGCAATGCGTTATGTGGTATTGCCACAGGCGTTGAAGATAGCACTGCCTCCGTTACTGGGGCAGTACATGAATATTGTAAAAAACTCATCACTGACCATGGCGATTGGTGTCGCTGAGTTGTCATATGCTTCCCGTCAGGTAGAAACTGAAACATTGAAAACGTTTGAAGCATTTGGTGTTGCGACGGTGCTATATATTGCCACCATTGCCATTATGGAGGGTTGGGGACAATGGCGTCAGCAACAAGCCATAGCGAGAGGGCATTAACATGGATTTTTCAGTCATTGCAGAAAATTGGCGTTATTTGCTGTTAGGAACATTCCCAGATGGCCCTCTTGAGGGAGCGGCGTTGACACTAGTGATTAGCCTGATGGCTGGTGCGATTTCAGTGGTATTGGGTACGATTGCAGGTGTTGCTCTGGCAATGCTGAAAGGCTTCTGGGTTAACCTGTTAGCCGCAGTATTGGGCTTTTTCCGTGCAATTCCCGTTATTATGCTGATTTTCTGGACTTACTTCCTGTTGCCGGTGGTGCTTGGCATGGAAATCCCTGAAATCACTACCGTGGTTTGTGCTTTGGCATTGATCACCTCTGCTTATCTGGCGCATGGTGTGAAAGCGGGCATTATTGCGATTGGTGCGGGTCAGTGGCAAGCTGGATTATCATTGGGTTTCAACCGCTGGCAGGTGCTTTGGCACATTGTTTTGCCTCAGGCGTTACGCATGATGGTGCCTTCCTTTATTAACCAATGGATTGCTCTAATAAAAGATACTTCTCTGGCGTATATTGTTGGTGTGGCGGAATTATCATTCTTAGCAACTCAAGTGAATAACCGCAGTATGGTTTACCCGACAGAAGTCTTTTTATTTGTTGCGTTGATTTACTTTGTGATGTGTTTGGCACTGGAGTTGACCGCAAACTATATTGTACGTCGTTTCTCACTACAACGTCGAAAAATGTCCCTTTTTCGTTTTTGGCGGAAAGAAAAATTAATTTTGGCGTCCCAATATTAGTTTTTCTCTTTAATTATCTATATCTAAGGCATAATTTCCCTATTTTAACGATAGGGGAATTTTTAAATTAGATAAATTAAGAATTTTATGAAAATAAGAAAAATCCGTGGAAATAACAGGATAAATAATCTTTTTAGATTTAACCGACTAAAAGTTAATCTCTAAGGGAAACATGCGTTATGTCTACATCAGAGCCAGCTCAACGGACCAAAGTATATACCTGTTATCTTTCAGGTTGCTTCTTTGTTGGCTGCACTCACTCACCCCGGTTACATAGTTCTCTACGACATAGTTCTCTATGCTCCCGGGGATTCGCTCCCTTGCCGTCGCGATCCATCTTGAAATCCATTGGGTATAGAGAGACAAAAAGAGGCTTTATCAGCAACAAATGCAATGGAGTCAACAAGGCGATCATTATTCATTGCAAACGTGAACGTCCGTATTAAACGGTGAGCTAGAGGTACAATTTGAGCATTGGTATCGGGGCATACAATTGGGAGAAGAAACAGAAAACCATTTAACCGCAACGATTACAGCATAGTCATGCTCCACGTTTTTTATGCTCTCCTTAATCCAATTAATAACAAAAGAGAAAACTAATCACTAGATTATATGATATGAATAATATGTTATTCAATATGTGTCTTTGCAGTTGGTTTTTTATTTCATTGTGTATTTCAACTTTTTTTAAAATAAAAATAATCATAAATGTGGATTTTGTCACGAAATAAATATTTTTTATTGACTTGCCAAAGTTAACATATAAGATTTTTTAATCATGAACCAAACTGAGGATTTATGTTTTGAGCAATCCATTTGAAAATGAATCTCTTGATTTCTTTGTATTAATAAATGATGAAAATCAACACTCACTATGGCCTGTATTCATTGCAGTACCTACTGGTTGGCAAGTTATCTACGGACCAGAAAAACGTGAGAATTGTTTGAGTCTTGTAGAGAGTAACTGGAAAGATATGAGGCTAAAAAGTTTGCAGTGAAATAAATTAGAAAAGGCGGATTCGGCTAATAAGTACAATTTTTCAGAAGGGCGGTCAGTTACTATATTAGGCATCTTTCCCGTCATAGGAAAATGCACTATGGTCTATAAACAACTGACCGAAGCAGAAAGATACCCGATCCAGTTTAAAAAGCGGGTTTTTCACAATGTTTCATTGTCAATTACTCAATCGAAACCCATCAACCATTAGCAGAGAGTTGAAAAGAAATCAGGAAGTAAAAGAATATTGTCCGAAACAGGCCCATCTTCAGGGGCTTGCTCGCCGTCATGTTGCTAAGAAAGCTACAAAAGTGATCAAAGAAATAAAAAAATGGATAAAGCGGCTAATTTGGCAAGATTTAAGTCCTGAACAGATGGTTGACTATATAAGGAAGTATGAAGGGATATCCTTGCATCATGAAACCATTTGCAGATTTTTTTATAAAAATAAAATGGATAGAGGTGACTTATAGCAATATCTCAGAATTGTCAGTAAACCGTATCGTAAACAGTATGGTTGTTATGAAAGAAGAGGAAAAATTAAAAACAAAGTCAGTATTAATGAACGCCCAGAAATCGTTGATAAAAAATCACGAATGGGTGATTAGGAAGGTAATACAATAATAGGAAAAGATAAAAAGAGAGTATTATTAACGCTGGTTGAACGTAAGGTACTCTTAATAATCATTATTAAACTGAACAGAACAAGCATCAGAAGTGGCTGAAGGCACAATGAAGGCTTTATACCCGATGAAACAAAAGGTTAAAACAATGACGTTTGATAACGGTTTAGAATTAAATAATTGTCCCCGAAAGACTCGTGGTGGTAAATCCTCAAATGGACTCTTTAAAGGGATACGAACTTGTTTACTCGTAGCTTAATTATGTTGCACTTGCTATGCGAAACCACCAAACAAAAACATTATCCCTATACCCAATAGGTTTCAAGATGCCTCGCGACGGCAAGGGAGCGAATCCCCGGGAGCATAGAGAACTATGTCGTAGAGAACTATGTGACCAGGGTGAGTGAGTGCAGCCAATAAAGAAGCAACTTGAAAGATAACAGATATATAACATTTGTAGCGAAGGAAGAACTATATATGAATAAGGATGGCTATTATAATTTAACATCTGCGCAGTTCGGAATTTGGTCGTTCAACGAAATTATAGAAAATAAGTCAATAAATAATATAAGCGAATATTTTATAATTGATGGTAATATAAATGTTGAATATTTTTCTGAGGCGGTTAGAAAAACAGTAGAAGAAGCTGAGGCTTTACACTCTCGTTTTTATAAATTTGATAATTGTATCAAACAGAATTTTTTCCCTATAAATAACTATGAACCAAAAATTATTGATTACAGCGATTTTCGAGAGGAAATTGCCCTCCAGAAAGCTAAAGATTTCTTACTGGTAACAACGGAGCAACCTTTTGATATTTGTGAAGAGCTTCCATTCGGAATATTACTAATAAAAATAGCAGAAAATAAATTTTTGTATTTCCACTGTTATCATCATATAGTTATGGATGGTCTGGGAGCATCACTCATCATTCAACGTGTCATAAGTTTATATAACGCTTATTTTATTGAGGGTTCTCCTCCTCCTTCCCCATTCGGTAAGTTTAAGGAACTTATTGATGGTGATATTGATTATCGTAATTCTTCCAGATTTATTTGTGACCGCGATTACTGGTTAAATCTATTTGCTGATATTCCTGCCCCTGCTAGCCTGGCGAATCGAATAGCTCCTCCTTTAAAAACTATAATACGTCATCGTGTGAGTTTGGGTTATGAATTAACTGACCTACTGCATAAAAAATCAAAAGAAATGAATTGCACATTACCTAACTTGCTTATTGCTATAACTTGCGTTTACTTGCATCGCATGACGGGACTTTCTGAAGTCATCGTCGGCTTACCAGTAACAGGCAGGCTTGGAAGGAAAGAACGTATTATACCAGGATTGATGGCAAATATACTTCCAATGCGATTGACACTATCGCCAGATTTGAACTTGAAGATGGTTTTAGCCAGAACAGCAAAACAAGTCATGACGGTCTTGCGTCATCAAAAATATAGATATGAAGATCTGTGTCGTGATTTAAAAATAACTAATAGTGGTGAATCATTATATCGAATAAGTATAAACGTTGAAAGTTTTGATAATGGTGGGTATTTTCATCAAAGTAAAATACTACCTTGCAATATTGCAAATGGACCTGTTTCTGATCTCAATATTTTTTTCTTTGATTATAATAAAGAAGTTCCTCTGACCCTTGGATTTGATGCAAATAGTGAGTTGTATTCTCCAGAACAGTTGTCTGAACATGCCTCTCGGATGTTGAAAATTTTTTATGATTTGTTAACAAATCAAGATGCTATCATTGGTTCGTTGTTATTGCTAAATGATAATGAATATAGAAATTTAGAGATTATTAATAATAAAACTCTGGCATCAATCCCTTCGTTAACACTTATTGATTGTTTTGAAGATCAGGTAAGAAAATTTCCAAATAAATCAGCGTTATATTTTGGTGACATTTCTTTAACTTACGCTCAACTCAATGAAAAATCAAATAAGCTAGGTCATTATTTATTAAGTCAACATTTTCTCCCTAATGACACCATAGCGTTACTATTACCTCGGACCGTTGATTTAATTGTAGCATTGTTAGCTATATCGAAGATAGGTGCAACATATATACCGTTAGATCCTGATTATCCTGAAGAACGTTTGAAATATATTATTGAAACGGCAAAGCCGAAACTTGTATTGACGTCAATTAATGTTAATTTTAATTTTTGTTTAGATGCTCTTCAGATACAATTAGATGATATCAATATCTCCTTATTAGTTGACTCTCAATCAATTCACAACCCTATTAGAGTAGTCACTACGGCTAATCAAGCTGCGTATATCTTGTTTACATCAGGATCGACGGGGAATCCTAAGGGAGTCGTGATTACACACCATTCGCTTATTAATTTCCTTTACGCAATGCAAATGTCACTGCAAATAAAACCGGGCAACCGAATACTCGCTGTTACAACGATTGGTTTTGATATCGCAGGTTTGGAAATATTTTTACCATTAGTTAATGGAGCTTCAATAACGTTAGCGTCTCGTGACACTGCACGAGATCCTAATCTACTGGCATCGGAAATCGTCCGAAATAAAATAACTCATTTGCAAGGCACGCCAGCTTTGTGGCAAGGATTGGTTGAGTATCAGCCGAACTCATTGAGTAACCTCACCGCAATCGTTGGTGGTGATTCGTTGCCTACAAATCTAGCTGAACGTATGGTGTCTCTAGCACATAGAGTCATTCAAGTTTATGGTCCTACTGAAACCACCATTTGGTCTACTTTACATGAATTGACGGCAAAGTCTGTGCAGCCAAATTCTATTGGTTTACCAATACTAAATACGCAGATCTATATCCTTGATACGGCTCTTCAGCCTGTGCCTGTAGGATATCCTGGAGAATTATATATAGCTGGTGATGGATTGGCTCTCGGCTATTTAGACCTCCCTACTATGACCAGCGAGCGATTTGTCGCAAATCCCTTTGGAACCGCAGGGCAGCGTATGTATCGTACCGGCGATCTGGCTTGCTGGGGAACTGACATGAATGTCAATTTCTTGGGGCGTGTCGATAATCAAGTAAAAATTCGTGGTTATCGAATTGAGTTGGGAGAAATTGAAAATACCTTCCTGAAATCACCACTAATAAAGAATGCGTTAGTCATTGCGTACGGAAAAGAAAGTGTCAGCAACAAATATTTGGTGGCCTATGTTGTTTTACGTAAACCCAATTCTTGCTCGTCGGAAGAATTAAATGAATGGCTGGAAAAACATCTGCCTGACTATATGCTGCCGGCAGTTATTATGATATTGGATAGTTTTCCACTGATGCCGAATGGTAAAATAGATCGCCACGCCTTGCCAGCACCAATATTCAAGTCAGATGAGCGAGTTTTACCGGAATCATCCCAGGAAAAAATCTTATGCAAAATCTTTGAGGAGGTTTTGGGATTTGAGTCGATAGGTATTAATGATAGCTTCTTCAAGCTTGGTGGAAATTCTTTACTGGCAATCCAGTTACTTACTCATTTACGCACTCAGTTAGATATTGAATTACCGCTAAAAGCTATTTTTGAATCTCCAACGGTTAAAGCGCTTTCCAGGGTTATAGCTGACACAGACAAAAAATATTCTCTACGAGAAAAACTGACTCCCCAGCCGCGACCAAATATCTTGCCAATGTCATTTGCCCAGCAACGTCTGTGGTTACAGGAACAGATTAATGAGAGCAGTGCATATAATATGCCTATGGCATTACGCATCTATGGTGAATTGGATACCTTCGCACTTTCAGCAGCGCTGTCTGATGTCGTGAAACGACACGAAAGTTTGCGTACTTATCTGACCTTACAGGATGATATACCATGCCAATATATTGTATCGACCGAAGAAATCTCGTTCTCATTGCATGTTCACGAGTTGGATGAGTCTCAAATTACAAAAGAGTTAACTCAGCAGGCTGGTTATATCTTCAGGCTTGATAAAGAATTGCCTATTAAAGCTTGGTTGTATCGGATAAAACCCGAGCAGCATATATTCTTGCTATTAATCCATCACACGGCGGGAGATGGTGGCTCTATCTCACCCCTACTACATGATTTAGGCCATTACTATCAGGCGCACTTGAAAGGAGAAAATTCTTCACTGCCGCCTTTGCCAGTGCAATATGCAGATTACACATTATGGCAACATATATTACTCTCTGATGAGCAAAAATCGGTAGGTTTGTATGCGAAACAAATACATTACTGGTGTAACCAGCTAGCGTTATTACCAGAAGAAGTAACAATAGCTAGTGTGCAACCTAGGCCCACGAAGCCAAGTAGCAAAGGTGATTGCTATAAATTCTCAGTTCCTCTGGATATATATCAGGGTCTAAAACGCTTGGCTTTACAAGAGGAAGCCAGTCTGTTCATGGTTCTAAAAACGGCTCTTGCTGTGCTGCTTCATCAAATGGGGGCCGGTGATGATATATCGGTAGGCACTCCCGTTTTGGGTCGTACAGATGTAGCTCAAATGCCATTAATTGGCCTTTTTTCCAATACATTGGTATTACGTACCAACCTTTCTGGTAATCCTGATTTTGTCTCCCTGATAGCACAGGTTCGTAAAACAGTACTTGATGCTTATATGCATCAGGATTTGCCTTTTGAGCAAGTTGTCGAGCTTTTAACCCCACATCGTTCCGCGTCCAAGCACCCATTATTTCAAGTCATGATGGTACTGGAAGAGGAATTTTCGTTGGGTAATGTCTTGTTGCCGTTACGTATTGAGCAACAGGAGGTATTAACTAAAACGGCAAAGTTCGATCTCCTGTTTGTTTTCAAAGAGGATGTACAACAAGGTCTGTTAAGAGGACATATTGAATTTGCGACGGACCTTTACGATGCGCAAACCGTTGCGGGATTTGTAGACCGCTTATTCAGTGTATTGAACATTATGGCAAACAGGCCCACTGAAAAAATTAGTGAAATTTGCCTATTAAATACGTTTGAACGTCAACAACTGCTCAAAACTTGGAATAATACGCTCGTAGAATTGCCGAACTTGTCGTTGGGTGTGCTGTTTGAACAGCAGGTTGCCCGTTCACCAAACGCTATCGCTGTTAGCGAAGGCAGCAAAACGTTAACCTATGCCCAGTTGAACAGCGCGGCCAATCGCCTTGCACACCGGTTACGCGAACTCACCGGGGAGGAAGTGTTTTGCGTCGGGTTGCTCATGGCGCATTCGATCGATCAGGTCATTGCCACGTTGGCGGTGATCAAGGCTGGTGCGGCCTATCTGCCATTGCGCGCCAGCGATCCTCTGGAACGGCAGCAAATGATGCTGGATGACGCAGGTGCAGCGGTATTGATTACCGATGTCGATCACCCCCTGCCAACGGTGCGCTTTGTGATACGCAACGTGGCCGATTCTGCTGGGAAACGCTGGACAAAAATCAACCCGGCAACCAACGCCGGACCTTCCAGTCTTGCTTACATTATGTATACCTCCGGGTCGACCGGTAAACCTAAAGGCATTGCGGTAAACCAGGAAAGCGTTATAGCGCTAGCCTGTGATCGCCGCTGGTTGCCAGAAGATCATCAGCGTGTGCTGCTGCATTCCCCTGTTGCGTTTGACGCCTCGACTTACGAGTTTTGGGTGCCACTATTGTGTGGTGGGCAATTAGTGGTGGTGCCAAAAGGTGAGCTGGATATCGATGTGCTGGCGCAGACCATCGTCAATGAAAAAATAACCGCCTTGTGGCTAACGGTTGGCCTGTTACGGCTGATGGTGGAAAACCATGCCTCTTCCCTAGCCAATGTGCGCCTGTTACTCGCCGGTGGTGATGTATTGCCAAAATCCGCTATCGAAACCGTTATGCGGCGCTGTCCTGGGCTGGTAATGATGAACGGTTACGGGCCAACCGAAACCACCACCTTTGCAACAACCTATGCTATGCATAGCGTACCGGACAGTGCTTCGGTGCCTATTGGTACGCCGTTGGACAGTATGCAAGTGTATGTGCTTGATACCTACCTGCAACCTGTGCCTGTCGGCGTTTCTGGCGAGTTGTATATCGCCGGTACTGGGCTTGCACGCGGCTACCTTAACCAGCCTGGCCTGACGGCATCACATTTTATCGCCAATCCTTTCGGCAGCAGTGGCGATCGCATGTACCGTTCTGGCGACTGGGTTCGTTGGCGGCAGGAGGGGGTTCTAGAGTACCTAAACCGTGGCGATCAACAGGTCAAAATACGCGGTTTCCGCATTGAGCTGGCGGAGATAGAGGCGGCATTGCTGGAGCAGGAAGGTGTTGCTCAGGCACTCGTGTGCATTTTCGAACCGCAAAAAGGAAATAAACAGCTGGCCGCGTATGTCATTGCCGAAAAAACCGGACAGTGTGAACCAACATTGTTGCGACAAACATTGAGCGCCCGGTTGCCAGACTTTATGGTACCGGCAGTCGTGAGCGTAGTAGAGAGATTCCCGCTGACTGCCAACGGGAAAGTCGATATGAGTGTGTTACCCGTTCCAGAATTCAACATTGGTCACGGGCGAACCGCACGCAATGAGCAGGAAAGCAAACTGTGCCACTTGTTTGCCGAGGTCCTCGGTTTGTCCCAGGTTGGCATCGACGATAATTTCTTCGATCTGGGGGGGCATTCCCTGTTGGCATCACGTCTTGTTAGCCGTATTCGCAAAGTGTTAAAGGTGAACCCCAGCATCCGCGATCTGTTTGAAGCACCAACGGTAGCGCAGTTTGTGCAGCGTCTGGGGCAAGGGAGCACACTGCGCCCAGCGTTGCAGGTGAAACCAAGGCCAGAACGCCTGCCGTTGTCTGCGGCCCAGCGCCGGCTATGGATGGTTGACCGCATTGAAGGGGGGAAATTTCTCTATAACATGCCGTTGACGCTGGAGTTGCAGGGGGAATTGAGCGTTCCTGCTATGGCAGCAGCGTTGAATGATGTGGTGGCGCGCCATGAAAGCCTGCGTACACGCTTTCAGGAGCAGTCGGATGGTAACGTTTATCAACAGATTGCCTGCGGGGAAGACGCACGGTGCGAACTGACGCTGCACCGCGCCTTTGCTAAGAATTTAGATGAAGAGGTGCTGGCAGCATCAGAATATATCTTTGATTTAGCAAATGAAAACCCCTGCCGGGCCTGGCTGTTCCATGTTGAACCGAATCATCATGTGCTTTTATTCCTGATGCACCATATCGCCAGTGATGGGGCATCACTGGCTCCTCTACTGCGCGATCTGGCGCGGGCGTATCATGCTCGGTTGCAGGGGCAAGCGCCGAACTGGGCGCCACTACAGGTACAGTATGCCGATTACACCCTGTGGCAACACGAACTGCTGGGCGATTCCCGTGATACGGGCAGCCTGCAAAGCCACCAGTTGGCGTATTGGTGCGAAGTGCTGCATGGACTGCCGGAAGAGTTGCAGTTGCCAACCGATAGGCCACGGCCACAAAGCTCAAGCTATCAAGGCGGGCAATGGCATTTTGACGTTGATCCAGCGGTCTATGCACGTTTACTTGAGGTAGCAAGGCAGCAAAATGCGAGCCTGTTTATGGTGTTGCAGGCGGCCTTGGCGGTGTTGCTGAGCCGGTTAGGTGCTGGTCATGACATTCCACTGGGTGTGTCTATTGCTGGCCGTACCGATGAAGCGCTAGAACCTCTAATCGGCTTTTTCACCAATACATTGGTGTTGCGCACTGATGTTTCTGGGAATCCAACCTTTGATCAATTGCTGGCGCGCGTGCGCGATAGCGCATTGCAGGCGTATGAACATCAGGATCTGTCGTTTGAAAACTTGGTGGAAACGCTGAACCCAGAACGTTCCCTGGCGCGCCATCCGCTGTTCCAGGTCATGTTGGTATTGCAAAACAACGCCCGTGGCGAGGTCCATTTTGATGGACTGAATACCCGCGTTGGCACACCGCTGCTACCGGTGGCGAAGTTTGATTTGACCTTCAACTTTGAAGAAACGCCAACCTCATTAAACGGCATCGTTGAATATGCTACCGACTTGTTTGACGGCAAAACCGCTGAGCGCCTGGCAGGCTATTTTGCTAATATTTTGGCGGCCATCAGTCGAAATACATGCTGCAATATCAATGAATTAGAGATATTTGGCGCGTGTGAACGCCAGCAGATTGTCAACGAATGGAATAACACCGCCCGGCAATTGCCGGCCAAGACGTTTGCCGAACAATTCGAAACCCTTGCCAAAGCAACACCGGATGCACCTGCTTTGCTGGGGGAAAGTGAACGGCTGACCTATAGCCAGTTGGATCAACGGGCTAACCGGTTGGCGAATCTGATGATGGAAAGGGGTGTTGGCACAGAAAACATCATTGCTATCGCACTACCGCACTCAGTTAATCTGATTGTCGCGCTGATTGCTACGCTGAAAACCGGCGCTGCATATTTACCGCTTGATCCTGATTATCCTCAGGAACGCCTGAATTATATGTTGGAACACTCTCAGCCCGAGCTGGTCATCACGGATTCTGCGTTCGTGCAAAAACTGGGGGCGCAGTATTCCCGCTTGCAGATTGACCAACCGGCGCTGCATACGCAATTGGCCCGGCAGCAAGCAGAAAGCATCACTTTGCCAAGGAAGTTGAGTATCAATAATGCGGCTTACATTATCTATACCTCTGGTTCTACCGGTTTGCCGAAAGGTGTTCTGGTGACGCATCGGGGTATCGGTAACTTGGTTGCCAGCATGGTCGAGCGATTACATGTCATGCCGCAAAGCCGTGTGTTGCAGTTTGCTTCACCGAGCTTCGATGCCTCGTTCTGGGATATCAGTATGGGGCTGTTAAGTGGCGCGGCGCTGGTCGTTGCAGGCCGTGATACATTGTCGCCGGGGGAGCCACTGTATGAACTGATGTTGGCCCAGGGCGTGACGCACGCCACGTTGCCGCCGGTGGGATTGGCGGTTATGCCGCGTAAGCCATTGCCTGCGTTGGAAACGTTGGTGGTGGCGGGCGAAGCCTGCCAGCCGGAGCTGATCGACTATTGGGGCCAGGGGCGCCGGATAATCAATGCCTACGGGCCAAGTGAATCCACGGTCTGCGCCACTATGAGCCAACCGTTGATGGCCGGAAAAGCGCCGCCTATCGGTACGCCGATCGTTAACATGCAGGTCTATGTCTTGGATGAGCGTTTGCAACCGGTCGCGCCAGGGGTAAAAGGCGAGCTATATATCGCAGGTGAAAGCTTGGCCCGTGGCTACGTACGGCGCCCGGATTTAACGGCGGAACGCTTTGTGGCGAACCCGTTTGGCGCGGCAGGTAGCCGAATGTATCGCACCGGAGATGTCGCCTATTGGCAAACCAACGGTGAGCTAATGTTTACTGGGCGTGTGGATCATCAGGTCAAGATCAGGGGCTTCCGTATTGAACTGGGTGAAATTGAATCCCTGCTGCTGAAGTGTCCTCAACTGAGCCAAGCCACGGTGATCGTGCGTGAAGATAAGCCGGGGCTTTGCCAACTAGTTGCTTACGCTGTGGCGAATGAAGGGGATGTTAATACCGCAGAACTACGCGAATATCTGCGTAGCCACCTGCCGGAATATATGGTACCCGTGGCTATCGTCATGCTGCCGGCAATTCCGGTTACGCCGAATGGTAAAGTCGATCGACGCGCATTGCCGCAGCCTGATTTCCATCAGCCTCATCACCGTGGCCCGCGCAATACGCAAGAGCAACTGCTTTGCGCGCTCTTTGCCGATTTATTGGGTCTGGAACAGATTGATATTGACAGTAGCTTCTTCGAAATGGGGGGCGATAGTATTACTGCGATACAGCTGGTTGCGCGTGCGCGCCAGGCTGGTTGGATATTCACACCACGCCAGGTCTTTGAGCATAAAACCGTTGCTTCCCTAGCCAGAAAAATGCAGGCGAACATTTCCACGGTTGCTGAAACGTGGGTTGGCGCGGTAGGTGAATTACCCGCTACGCCAATTATCCATTGGTTGATGGAAAACCCCGGCAACATCAACGGATTCAGCCAGGCAACGTTGCTGCAAACGCCGAAACATCTGGATGAGAAACAACTCAGGCAGATGCTGATCCTGTTATTAGAGCAGCACGATGCCCTGCGTCTGGTGGCGAATCGCGCCACAAGCGGTGATGTCCTGCTGACCATTCCGCCAATGACGGCAGACATCGTGGATGGCGCATTGAGCATTGTGGATTGCCAGGCGTTCACGCGGGTGGAACTACAACGCTGCATCAAGGCAGAAAGTCAACGCGCAAAACAGCGCCTCGATCCGGCGGTGGGCAAAATGCTACAGGCGGTTTGGTTCCGTGCATCCGCCGGACAGCTGGGCCGGCTAATGTTAGTGCTTCACCACTTGGTGGTGGACGGTGTCTCTTGGCGTATTTTAGCGCCGGATTTGCAAAACATTTGGGCAGCCCTGAGCGCGGGGAAAGCGCAGGATACGTTGCCGGTTGGTACCTCTTTCCGTGCGTGGGCGTATCAATTGCAGCAAGAGGCCAATGTGCGGCGTAACGAACTGAATCACTGGCTAACGGTGCTGGAGAAGCCGGATACGTTGCTGACTTCCCGCCAGCTAGACGGGGTGCAAGACACCGTTGCGGGCAGCGATTCATTGCGGCTTGAGTTACCGGCGGCATTTACCCAACCGTTGTTGGGGACGATACCGGCGCTCTTTCATGCCGGTATCAACGACGTACTGCTCTGTGCCTTTGCTCTGGCCGTTAATGACTGGCGGCAAACTTCACAGACGGATGTCCTACTGGATCTTGAGGGGCACGGGCGTGAAGAACTTCCCGGTACGGAGCTGTCACGCACCGTCGGCTGGTTCACCAGCATGTATCCTGTGCGGCTCGAACCGGGCGTTACGCAGATGGCAGACCCTTATTCATTAGGTCATGCGCTAAAACGCATCAAAGAGCAGCTACGCCAAGTGCCTGCGAACGGCCTTGGATATGGGTTGCTACGCTATCTGAATTCGCAAACACGGCCAATCTTGTCACAGCAGCAGCAGGCTCAGATTGGCTTCAACTATCTGGGCCGCATGGCTGCGGGTGGCGATCGTGACTGGCAGGTGGCCGCAGAGGCGAATCTGCTGGATACAACGGCTGATGACAATTTTGCGCTCCCTCATGCGCTTTCACTCAATGCGTTGGTAGAAGAGCGATCGGAAGGGCCGGTTCTGGTTTCCAACTGGTCATGGGCCAGAGCGCTGCACACGGAAGAGAGCATTAGTGTGTTGGGTAACCACTGGTTCCGTTGGCTAAAAGCAATGTCGCAGCTTTCTACGGTGCCTGACGTGGGGGGATTCACACCATCGGACATCACGATGCTATCGCTTAAACAGAATAGCTTGGAAAAACTTCAAGCCAAGTGGAAGAAGAAGAAATAAATATGGAAATTAAAGAGATACTCCCGTTATCGCCATTACAAAAAGGTCTGTTGTTCCATATGTTGTACGATACTCAAGGCAGTGATGCGTATCAGGTACAACAGGTTTTCCAGCTTACTGGCGTTTTAGATAGCCAAAAGCTGAAACAGGCTGTCACAACCTTACTGCAACGTCACCCGCACCTGTGCGCGGGGTTTGAGTACGAAGACGTAGAAACGCCGGTACAACTGATCTTGGCGGGGCTACCGTTGCCGTGGCGTGAGGTGGATGTGAGCCATCTATCACCAGGGCAGCAACAGCCAGCATTCGCCGC
Source organism: Photorhabdus heterorhabditis (assembly GCF_001280945.1). NCBI lineage: Bacteria > Pseudomonadati > Pseudomonadota > Gammaproteobacteria > Enterobacterales > Morganellaceae > Photorhabdus > Photorhabdus heterorhabditis. The sequence goes on from NZ_LJCS01000006.1 coordinate 87,009, forward strand.
GCTGTTACAGACCGATTATGATGAGCGCTTTGATCCGCACGATCCGCCGTTGCTGCGATTCACCCTAGTCAAACTGGCGGCACAGCAGCATTATCTGGTCTTTACCAACCATCACCTGTTGCTGGATGGCTGGTCAATCCCTATCCTACTGCAAGAGTTATGCACTCTGTATCTGGGTGATGTGCAAGGCAGCACCTTGCCGCCGATTACTCCTTATCGCAACTATCTGCAATGGATTGCGGAGCGTGATGTTGATGAAATGCGCGCCGTATGGCGCGAAACGCTCAGTGGCCTGGCGGCGCCAACTTGCCTGGCAAAAGGGCGCACCACGGAAAATCTGCAACCGAATCTGTTGTATAAGCATCTGGATGCGGCATACACGCAGCGACTGAACTTACGCGCCAAACAGCTTGGCGTGACGGTAAATACACTGATCCAGGCCGCATGGGGTGTGCTGCTGGGGGGGATGACGGGGTGCAGTGATGTGGTGTTCGGCGTTACGGTTTCTGGCCGATCAGGTGAGTTGTACGGCGTGGAAAGCATTGTTGGGTTGCTAATCAATACCGTGCCATTACGCCTGACGTTCAGCCTGGCGGAGACGTTTACTACGCTTTTACAACGCCTACAGTCAGAGCAAACCCGGCTGCTTGATTACCAATATCTTGACCTGACGACCATCCAGGCGGATGCCGGTTACGGCGAGCTGTTTGATACCTTGATGGTGTTCGAGAACTACCCGCTCATGGAAGGCAGTAGTGAGCAATCTGATACCGCGCTGAACATCTCGCTAACGGTACACCATGGTGGGGATGCTTCACATTACCCGCTTGGGTTGGTGGCGGTTCCGGGTGAAATGCTAGCCCTGCGTTTCAGCTCATTGCCAGACCTGTTTGACGATCAAACGGTGGCAAACCTGGCCGAGCGCTTCATGCTGATACTGCATGCCATCATTGACGATCCGCAGACAATTATTGGTAGCGTACCGTTGCTGCTGGCGCAAGAAGTTCAGGCCATGGTTCAACCTTACCCTGTGCTGGCATCATTGCCAGCCGATACGCTCCATGGAATGTTTGAAAAACGCGCGAGCGAGACGCCGGATGCGATTGCGCTGAGCCTAGGCAACGATCGCCTGAGCTATGGCGAACTTAATCAGCGGGCCAATCAGTTGGCTCGTTATCTGGTGAACCGCGGCATTGGCACTGAGGATGTCGTGGCATTGGCGTTGCCACGTTCGATGGAGACACTGATTGCGCTGTTAGCCGTATTAAAAGCCGGCGCTGCATATCTACCGCTGGATCTCCATAACCCTGCCGAACGGCTTGGTTTTATCGTGTCTGATGCTAAACCGACGCTGATTATCACCAACGCAGAAAATGCCGGCATGTTAAACGGCTCCACGCCTGATTTGGTAGTTGATATGCCTGAATATCAGCAGCGTCTGGCGCCGTTCAGCAAACGGGATCTTCAACCCGATGAACTTTTACGTCCGGTTAGTACGGCAAGCTTGGCCTACATCATTTACACCTCTGGCTCTACGGGGAACCCGAAAGGGGTGCTGATCCCGCATGAAAACGTGTTACGGCTCTTTACAGCAACGCAATCGTGGTTCGATTTTGGCCGTAATGACGTTTGGACCTTGTTCCATTCGTATGCTTTTGATTTTTCAGTGTGGGAAATTTGGGGGCCATTGTTATATGGTGGCCGGCTGGTCATTGTACCGTTTATGGTGAGCCGCGATCCTCAAGCATTCCTCAAACTACTGAGCGAAGAGAAAGTCACGGTATTAAACCAGACGCCCTCTGCCTTCTATCAATTGATAGAAGCGGATCAAAACGATCGCGAGAAGAAATATCCACTGGCGCTGCGCAAAGTGGTATTCGGTGGGGAAGCGCTGGATCTTAGCCAGCTTGAACGTTGGTACCAACGCCACGATTCGGCAGCGCCTGAATTAATCAACATGTATGGCATTACCGAAACAACCGTGCACGTCAGCTATCAGGCGCTGACCCCGACAATGATGCGCAGCCAATCCGGTAGCCCGATTGGCGTTGGGATCGCCGATCTGCATATCTATGTGTTGGATAACGCTTTACGCCACGTTCCTACAGGTGTTGAAGGGGAAATGTACATTGCTGGCGCCGGGCTGGCGCGCGGCTACTTGAACCGCGCGGGGTTAAGTGCTGAGCGCTTTGTCGCCGACCCGTATGGTGAACCGGGTTCCCGTATGTACCGTTCGGGCGATTTGGCCTTTAGATCGCCCGAAGGCGGGCTGATTTATATAGGCCGAGCCGATCAGCAGGTGAAACTACGTGGTTTCCGCATTGAGTTGGGGGAAATTGAAGCGGCTCTGGCGGATGACCCGCAGGTCACCCAAGCCGTGGTGCTGATGCGTAAAGATCAGCCTGGCAATCCACAATTGGTGGGGTATATCACCAGTGACAGTGACGTCGCTATTGACACGGTGGCACTGCACCACCGCGTGGCGGTAAAACTCCCTGACTATATGGTACCTGCGGCCATCCTTCAAATTGAGCGTTTCCCTTTGACGGTCAATGGGAAACTGGATAGACGCGCATTACCGGCGCCAGATTTCAACCATGGCGGCAGACGGCGCCAGCCGCGCACGGCACAGGAAGAAATTCTGGTAGGGTTGTTTGCTGAGGTACTGGGGCTGGAAACGGTAGGCATGGACGACAACTTCTTTGCGTTGGGCGGCCACTCGCTGTTAGTGATGCGCCTGATTAGCCGCGTATCTAGCGCATTAGCCATTGAGTTGCCGATCCGCACATTGTTTGATTACCCAACCGTGGCGCAGTTTGCCGAGCAGTTGGCGATAAAGGGCACTCAACGCCGTGAAACGCTCACGTACCAGGCTCGTGAGGAATATTTACCCCTTTCCTTTGCCCAGCAGCGAATGTGGTTGTTGGATAACATTGGCAACGATCATGCCGCGTATAATATGCCGCTTGCTCTGAAACTGAATGGGCCGCTCAATGATGAAGCATTGCGTCAGGCACTGGGCGATCTGGTACAGCGCCATGAGATTCTGCGCACACTATATCCTCTGCATCTTGATCAGCCTTATCAGCATATTCTAGCGCCTGATAGTGTGGCACCGTCTTTGATCATCGACAATGTGACGCCGGAGGAGCTGTCGGAAAGCATCGACAAGGCCGCCGCTTGGCAGTTCGATCTGGTAAATGATTTGCCGCTGCGTGGGTGGCTGTTCCACTTACCGGACCAGAACGAACATGTGTTGCTGCTGGTCGTTCACCACATTGCCTGTGACGGCGGTTCGTTAGGGCCAATGCTGCACGATCTGTCTTTGGCCTATCAGGCGCGTTACGAGGGTCAGGAAGCGAAGTGGGCGCCACTAGCCGTGCAATACGCTGACTACGCGCTATGGCAGCGTCAACTATTGGGGGATGTGCAGGATGCCTCCACACGCGGCGCACAGCAAATTGAATTCTGGCGTAGTGCGCTGGCAGGATCGCCTCAGGAAACTTGTCTACCTACCGATCGCCTGCGTCCATCTGTACCGAGCCAACAAGGCGCCCGGGTCAGCTATGCGATTGACCAAGCGCTTTATGGCCGCCTGAAAAAACTGGCGCGTGATGAGGGCGTAACGCCATTTATGTTGCTACAAACCGGGGTCGCCGTCATGCTTAGTCGGATGGGGGCTGGTGATGATATTACATTGGGTACAGGCGTTGCTGGGCGGGCCGACGAGGCCATGGCCAATTTGATTGGTTTCTTTGTCAATACGCTGGTGCTGAGAGTAAATTGCGCGGGTAACCCTGAATTTAATCAGTTGCTTGCCAGTGTGCGTGAGTTCATGCTTTCTGCCTATGCAAATCAGGATGTGCCTTTTGACAGAGTGGTAGAAGCGCTTAACCCTGAGCGTTCTGCCTCACGACATCCGCTGTTCCAGGTAATGTTGGTATTGCAAAATAACGGCGACAACATCCGACAATTTGCCAATTTGCAGGCAAAGCCGCAGCCGGTTGGTTTTGTCCCTGCCAAATTTGATCTGACGTTCAATTTTGATGAAGTCTATAGTGATGATGGTGAGGTGTGTGCACTCAATGCCCAGATTGAGTATGCCGTCGATCTGTTTGATCGCGATACGGTGGCGGCGCTTGCGCAATATCTTGTTCGATTGCTGTCGTTCATTGCAGAAGAACCAGACACACCCGTGGCGAATATTCCACTGTTAACAGCCGAGCAGCAATGCAAAATGGTAACTGAGTGGAATGCCACGGAACAGAAAGTGCCGATGGTGTCGCTGGCCAGCCTATTTGAAAAACAGGTGGCGGCGGCACCAGAGCACATTGCTCTGAGTTGTGGCGATAAGCAACTTACCTATGCACAACTGAACGCGCGCGCCAATGATTTGGCACAACGCTTGCAACAGCTTGGGGTGAAAGCGGAACATGGTGTTGCATTGCTGATGGAACGCTCGCCGTCGCTTGCGATCGCCATATTGGCGGTAATTAAGGCTGGAGGGTTCTATGTGCCGTTGCGTACTAGCGATCCATTGGAACGCTGGCAGCATATAGTGGATGAAGTCGGGGCGCAGGTTGCGTTGGTGGATGATGCACATAGCCACGTGGTTTTGCCGGCCAGTTTACAGGTGGAAACTGTAGGCAATGCCAGCACCCAGAACAATGTTGCGTGGGCCAGCGAGCCGGTAAGCGCCCAGAATCTGGCCTACGTGATGTTTACCTCAGGCTCTACGGGGCAGCCCAAAGGGATCGCCACCACACAAGATAATGTCATTACTCTGACTCTCGATCGGCGCTGGCGCAGCGAGCATCACCAGCGCGTTCTGTTGCATTCCCCCTACGCATTTGATGCCTCAACCTATGAGCTGTGGGCCACTCTGATTAATGGTCATCAGGTCGTCATCGTACCGGGTGACGATCTCGATCTGGATCTGTTGACATCGACCATCGTTGAACAACAGGTAACCGCTGCATTTCTGACATCCGGGTTATTCAGGCTGATTGCGGAAGAACATCCGCAATGTCTGGGTTCTTTGCAGAAAGTATTCACCGGTGGTGAAAAGATATCCGCCAGTGCGGTGCAGACAGTGCGGGAACATTGGCCCAATCTTGAATTGATGAATATCTATGGCCCAACGGAAACCACCACCTACGCTACGGATTATCCCATTGCGAAAACAGATGCCCCTTATCTGGACGTTCCTATTGGTGCTGCGTTGGATAACACTAGTCTTTATGTATTAGATGAATTTTTACAGCCGGTGCCGGTTGGTGCGCTAGGGGAACTATACATTGCTGGCCGCGGCTTGGCGCGTGGCTATCTGAAGCGTCCCGGGCAAAGTGCGGCACATTTTATCGCCGATCCCTTCGGGCCTGCGGGCAGCCGCATGTACCGCACTGGGGATGTGGTGAAATGGCGGCGTGATGGCGTGCTCAACTTTGTTGGCCGTCGTGATCAGCAGGTGAAAATTCGTGGTTTCCGTATTGAACCGGGGGAAATCGAAGTCGTGTTGAAGCAGCACACCGGCGTGCAGCAAGCGGTGGTCATTCCGCGTGAGGATCATTCGGGCAATAAACAATTGGTTGCCTATGTGGTGCCTTTTGTAAGCTACGAAGATTTACCGGTGTTGCTGCAACAGCATACGCGTGAACATTTACCTGATTTTATGGTGCCTGCCGTGGTCATGTTGTTGGCAGAACTGCCATTAAACGCCAACGGCAAGTTGGATGTTGCCGCGTTGCCACACCCAAACTTCGGTTCGCGGCAAGGCCGCCAACCACAGACTGAAAGCGAGAAATGGCTTTATGCGCAGTTCTGTGAGCTATTGAGTATTGGACACCTCAGCATTGATGACAACTTCTTCGCACTGGGAGGGCATTCACTGCTGGCGGCACGGCTGATTGTGCGTATCGAAAAAGAATTGGATGAGAAGCTAACTATTCGTGACCTGTTTGAATCGCCCACCGTTGCACTGCTGGCACGGCGTCTTGAAAGCAACTCGCGTGGCAATATTCTGGACGTCATGCTGCCATTGCAGCCAGCTGGCGAAAAAACGCCTCTGTTCTGTTTACACCCTGGGGGAGGATTGAGTTGGTCTTATGCGGGGCTGATCCCGTATCTTGGCGAGCAGCAGCCTCTTTATGGCATTCAGGCACGCAGGTTGAGTACCGGCCTTGTACCACCATCAATTTATGACATGGCGAAAAATTATCTGGCAGAGATTTATAAGATCCAGCCAGAGGGGCCTTATTCATTGCTGGGCTGGTCTTTCGGTTGCCATCTCGCGCATGAAATAGCCACCTTGTTGCAAAAGGATAATAAAGTGGTCAATGTCTTGATCTTTATGGATGGTTATCCATTGTGGAAGACTTACAGAGACATGGTACGCACTGATCGGGAAAGCCTGCGTGCAATGTTTGAGGCATTTACCGGTTCGGCACCTGAAAACGAGCAGCAGCTTAGCGTGGTTGGCTTGAAAAAACGGCTGTCTGAGCTCGAGCATCCATTAGCAAACCTTGATCAGAATATTTTCGAACGTATTCTTGCCGAGTTCCGAGATGCACCGCATTTGCTCAGCGAGTTTTCACCTAGCCGGTTCCAAGGTGACCTCATATTCTTTAGGGCACTACAAGGCCATAGTGAAGCCGATAATGTTAATTACGATCCGCACTTATGGGGGGAGTATGTTGAAGGAAACATCATTTTGCATGATATTAATTGTTCCCACGATAGTATGTTAAGTGAAGGCCCGCTTAAAGAGATTGGGCCAATACTTCAACAACGATTCGGTATTCTTACAGACAGCGGTGTTGAGTAAGGTTTTTCGACAAAGAGTAACATTACATATAACTCTGTAGACATATTGTATATTGTCATCATGTTAAGGGTGTATGAAGAATTGAAAGCCTGTTAAATCAGGCTTTCAAATTTCAGGGGAAGTTACTGATATTTTTCCGGTGACACAAGGTTTTCCGGTGACACAAAGCCTACACAGACCGGTATTGGCTGAGTTTCAGGTTCAGGCTGAAAAAGAAATTCATCAGTGCTATTTATTCTGAGTCTTGGCCAGTCTTGCAAAACACGATGAAAATCTTCTTGTTCACAGGTTTTACCCTTTGTGCCTACCAGAATAGCGCCGTCACGTACAATATCGCTTTCTTTAACATGCCGATTATAGATATTGGGTGCTTGCCCTTCTAGCGTCCAGGGTTGGATCGTTTCCGGCTGACTTGGCGCGTAGAAAGTCAGCCACTGATGCAAGTATTCGCCTCCGACATAATGGAGCGGTGTTGGATAGAGTTGATGCCAGCGCTGTTCCAGTTGCCAAGAAAAATCTTTGATACCTTCAAACTTATGACCAGCGCCACGGACATTGGCCGCCATAATCAGTACATATCCTCCCCAAATCAATATTGCAACGACAGTGAGTCCTTGCAGAGTGCGGCGTAATGATTTTTGTGGAAAACGGGTGATAGAACCAACCAACAACGCTGATGAAACAGACATAAAGGGTTGTAACCATTCAGTCATTCTTCCGCCCTCATTGAATGAGAACCAGCAGTAAATAATCAGTAACGGCAACAGAATAGCGACGTTTACCAGTCGGTTAGATTGCTCTTTCGGCCAGCTAATACGGCCACCAAGCATATAGATAATAATGCCAACAATAATCAGTGGATAAAATACGGATAATAACGATCGGGTGGTGTGTAAATTAAAACCGCTATCTATCTGGGAATCTACCCATTTGAAAGCGGCAAAATCATTGTTCCACAGCCACCAGACGTTAGGTAGTACCAGCATAAACCAGATAATCAGTGCGATATAAAGAGCAGGATGGCGATAGCACTGACGTACTTTAGGTACAAATAGTGTCAGGAGGAAAACCGAGCCAACCAGTGCCAGTGTGGAATATTTTCCCATTGCGGCCAGCCCGGAACTGAGAGCAAATGCCAGCCACCAGCGCGGATTGTCGTACACTGCCCGCAGAAAGAACAGCATAGTCCACGGCCATAACATAATTAGCAGGTAATTGTCGTTATAAGGGATAATGTCAAAATTGATAATACCGGATAGGTTCAATGTCAGCATGGCGAGCCATGCCAGCTCTTTTTTCCCTGTTAGTCGGAATGCCAGATGCCATACACCGAGCATACCAATAGCGATAGCAATGAAGTGAATGAAATACCAGTAAAAACTTAATGAAATACCACTTATATGAATAGCAGGTAGCATCATTGCACCGACTAACCACGGATTTTTAGGTGAACCCCATTCTCCGTTTTTACCCCAGTTCAATGCTTCAACAGCATCATAAGGGACAGTTGGGTCGAATGAATAGCTCACGATAATCCATAACAGAGCATAACCCACTGCCCATAAGTAAACGGGTTTATAGGAAGAAGTATCAGAAATAGGCATATCGATTTATCATTTATTAAAAGCTAAGGCTAATAGGATATTCGCTGATGGTTAAACCATGTATGAATGATAGAAGATTTTGGCTAAAAGATAAGAGTTATCTACGGCGCTTTTCTATACGTGCGGTTTCTGTTAGATTCCGATGCAGCAAGACCCTGATAAACCAAACTGAGTAACAGGCTATGAACCCGTTAAAGAAAAAAGCACCGGCCAGAGCATCTGCTGGTAAACAGAAAAGAAAAAACCGCGAAGAACTAAATGCGGAAGGGCGTGCACGTAAGCGCCAGAAAAAACATCGCGGGAATCCGGCTGGTAGCCGCCATCAGGAGAAAAACAGCGATAAGCATCAATCAGGCAAGAAGCAATCTGATCCACGTTTTGGCAGCAAGGTGCCTGTTCCACTGATTATTGGCGAGCAACCGATGAAACCCGTCGCCGCTAAACCGAAGGCTGAGACCAAACCCCGTTTATTGCCGCAGGAAGAGCTGGCAATGTTGGAAAACGATGATCATCTGGATGCATTGTTGGAACGTCTGGAAAATGGCGAAAAGTTGTCTGAAGAAGAGAATGCTTATGTTGACACTACTCTGGATCGGATTGATGCCCTGATGGAAGAATTGGGGATTAAACTGGATGAGGAAGAGGGTGAAGAAGAGAAGCGGGATGACATTATGCAACTGCTGAAAGGCAACTAGTTTCGTCTTCCATGATCAAAGGCGGGTTAATCCTGATAACCACACTATTAATATGTTATTTGCTGTGGTTATTGGGTAAACTATGGCGATTGTCGCAGCATAAAACCCGGCTGCTCAGAGTCACCGCAGCGCAACACATCAAACACATGGACGCGTTGCGTTTAGACCGGCAAAAACATCGGAAGGAATAAGTATGTTTGAGCAAGCCATCGTTTGGGATCTGCCTTTGATCCAGAAATACAATTATTCAGGCCCCCGTTATACGTCATATCCTACGGCGCTGGAATTCAATCAACAGTATGATAATGCAGCATTTATGCAGGCTGCTGTCCGTTACCCTGAACGACCGCTCTCTCTGTACATTCATATTCCGTTTTGCCATAAGCTCTGTTATTTCTGTGGTTGTAATAAATTGGTAACCCGCCAGAAGCATAAAGCGGATCAATATGTGCAACTGCTTGAACTGGAAATTTGTGAGCGCTCAACGCTGTTTTCTGGCCGTAAAGTTAGCCAGATGCATTGGGGTGGAGGTACGCCAACCTATCTTGATAAAGACCAAATCAGTAAATTGATGGGATTGCTGCGTGACCATTTTGATTTTCTGCCGGATGCTGAAATTTCTATTGAAATTGACCCGCGTGAAATTGAACTGGATATGATTGACCACCTGCGTAGTGAAGGTTTTAACCGTCTGAGTATGGGAGTGCAGGACTTTAATAAAGAAGTACAGCGTCTGGTTAATCGTGAACAGGATGAAGACTTTATCTTTGCTTTGGTCGCGCGCGCTCGTGAAACGGGTTTTAATTCCACCAGTATTGATCTGATCTATGGGTTGCCGAAACAGACATCAGAAAGCTTTGCTTTCACTCTGGAGCGAGTATTAGCGTTAGCTCCGGATAGGATGAGTATTTTCAATTATGCTCATTTGCCGAATTTATTTGCTGCTCAGCGTAAAATCAAAGAGCGCGATTTACCGAGTGCCGAGCAAAAGCTGGATATTTTGCAGGAAACAATTGCAACCCTGACGGGAAATGGCTACCAGTTTATCGGTATGGACCATTTTGCTCGCCCGGATGACGAACTGGCAGTAGCTCAGCGGGAAGGGAAATTACATCGTAATTTTCAGGGTTATACCACTCAGGAAGCATGTGATCTGTTAGGAATGGGAGTTTCTGCGATTAGTATGTTGGGTGATAGCTATTCCCAAAACCAGAAAGAGTTAAAAACCTATTATGCGGAATTGGAAAAACAGGGCCATGCTTTATGGCGTGGTTTAACTTTATCCCAGGATGATTGTATTCGCCGTGATGTTATTAAGGCGCTGATTTGTAACTTCCGCCTGAATTTTGCCGATATTGAGCAACAATATGGGCTGAGTTTTACCCGTTATTTTGCCGAAGATTTGCGATTATTGGTGCCATTGGTTGAAGATGGACTGGTTGACGTGAATAAACAACGGATTCAAGTGATGCCACGGGGCCGGTTACTTATTCGTAATATTTGTATGTGTTTTGATATTTATTTGCGCCAGCAAGTCCGCCAGCGTCAGTTCTCGAGAGTGATTTGATTATTTAGACGTAGTTTTAAATAAAAAATTTTTAACCTCTTTAAAAAGAGGTTTATTTTACATTTAGGTATCTTGTTTTACGCTTTTTTTCTTGGACTTATTAAAATGGTTATTAACGTGATAAATGGTATATACCTGTTACCTTTCAAGTTGCCTCTTTGTTGGCTGCACTCACTCACCCCAGTCATAGAGTTATCTATGCTCCTGGGGATTCGTTCCCTTGCCGTCGCGATGCATCTTGAAATCTATTGGGTATACGTATTTAATCAGTATCATGTTGAAATGATTCGAATTATAAAAATAAAACCGTTTATTTGTTAAAGTAGGGTTTTCACTGAACCTCAATTTCTCTATATCTATTTAAATAATTGGTAGCGTTGTTTTTACTACCTGATTTTCATTAATATTGAATATCACATCAAATTGATTTTTTGGGGAAAATCAGTCTGATGTATTATATTTCAGGCTCTTGGTGAGTATGCAGTAACCAAAGACAACAATAACCGGCCAAATAAGTATAAGTATAAGTATAAGTATAAGGATCGAAAACCATAATGACCAATGCCGTATATTTATAACCAGAGCCAAGCTACATATAAAATAGCAATAATAAGAGGTAAGAACTTAAGAAGTAGGGAAAAAAGGTAAATGGATGCTATAATAGCGGCCACTTTGGCTGGAATTTACCACCATCCAAAATAATCATGGAAAATAAAAAAATTGATCGATAATATTTGCATCATACCAATGAAAAGAGAATAAAATACAATAATTGCAAAAATAATGCGGCACAACTTCATCATCTTAAACCAACCTTATAATTTTAGTCTGAATCTAAATCACAACGGAGGTTGTGATTCTGCGAAAAAATTAGGTTTTTGCTTACTTAATTAGGTAACAACAGTCGCTTGAAATACTGCGTATTTCCTCTGGTTTCTGCTTGCTTGCCAGAATGCACTCTCATTGACGCAATAGGCTGTTATATTATCGATCTGTACAGCTTTACAGTCTCAATCCAGAGATCCTCTTATGAGGACTTTTAAAAATATCCTCGTAACTTCAGTCAGAGTTACGTAACTGCATACATCTGCGTTGGCTGTGTGCCCTGCATTCCAATCAGGTGCATGAGGTTATTGGACTTTTCCTTGTCAGTGAACGCCACTCTTTCAGGTGTGCTCTATTCACTTGTATAAAATTGTAGTTTTCAACTGGTAGGTGATACTGCTGAATCTTGTCTTTTGTCGGTTTTATTTCTTGATTGATTCTAAGTTAATCACATTTGATAATGTTTTTATCAAATGTAATACAGCGAGTCAATCAATTATAACGCCCTTTACATTTGTATAGGTTTAGGTTAAAAGGTACGGTATATCGTAAATATTATGGTTCTTTTATTCAAAAAGCCATGCTCGATAAGATTGTCTACGATTTGAGTCTGTGGGTTCCGTAAGTCCTCCTAATTGGGCGGGTTTTACCTGTATTCCTATACTATTTCCTTCTTGAAAGACATTCAGATTAGAGTTTGTAAGAGAAAATGTTTGGAAGATCATTTCGCCATTACGCTCAAAACCGAGAACCCCAATATTATTCTGTGCCTGGACCGTATTGGAAATAAGCTTCGGATAAAGCATCCTCCAGGAGTCCCCTGATATTTTCCGGCTTTGGGTAGGAAGTCTATTAAATACATGGTAGCGTTCGTGGAATTGACTTTCAGGAGGATAGTTTTCGTATAGTGCAGTTGTTTGTCCGCTTTGGTAATCAAAAACTATTAGTTCAGGTAAATGTTGGGCTTCATTGCGTCCGACAACTACCATATGGCCTCCACTAGGGGAAAATAAATTATTTTGTGATTGAGATAGTGGTCGTATGTAAGCAAGGCCGGCAAATTGACCAGGATGCAAATTATTTCTCATAAAGTGAAATGTTTCATTCCAGCGAAGTTGAGCATCTTGATGAGTAAAATTTGTTCGTTTTGAGTTGACCCCAGCAGCTCTGAATAAATCTTCGATTTCTATTAAGTTAGCTGTGTCCTGTTGCATAATTTCTGTTTCGCCAACAAGATCGGTTGTCGTTTTATTTACGAGAGCCGCAACTGTACTGTAATAACAGTTCTGATTTAAGCCGTGAGGATTAACCTCTGAAAGCGGTCGTTCTTGTTGGAAACCTTTAAAGCCATATGCTCCATTAAATCCTTGTGACCAATTTAGTCTTTGAATAAAATAATTGAGTCCTTGCTGCCATTCTTCTTCAGTCCATAGTTCATTATTGTGCAGTGTGGTGTTTGCAAGGATAATATCCTGTTCTGTTTGTACCTTAATATTAGCAGCGATATAGACTTCTTTTCCAATAACATTAAGGCCCGTTTTAGCTTTAATATTTCCCAGTTCGATTTTGCCGTTAACGTTTAAGGTAATATCACGTTGATTACTGGTTAACTCTTTCAGATTAACCCCGACACCGTCCTCGGTGGCAACCAGCCGGATTTTATTCGCGTACATGCCACCTAATGCTTTGGTATCAACGGCTAATTGCGGTTTAGCCCCTTCGCCAGCGATAGGTTTCACTGTGCTGTCTTTTAAGCTGATGCGGTTGGTGCCCTGCGTCAGCGACAGGGTATTCGCCTGAATTTTTCCATTTAATTCCGTTGCCCGGCTGAGGATATCGACATAATCCGTCGTCTTGCCATCCAGCCCTTCTTCGCCAATGGTAATCTGGCCTTGTTTCACTTCCAAGGCTTCTAGCGCTCCCTGTTTATCAAATTGTGGTTTACCTGTGGTCAGGGCGGCGCCCGAAGTATTAATAAAACCACAGTCATCACACGTTATACCGTTGGGGTTGGCAATCATCACATTGGCTTTATTACCCACAATTTCCAATTGACCTTGAAGCTGAGATTGTCCGTTGCCGGTCACTTCATTGATGATCAGTTCAGCCGGTTTTCCGTTCAGGTTAGGGTTAGCGTTAAGCTGTCCTGCCAGTTGTGATTTAGCCGCTTGAGTGGCGTTATTGAGTATGGCGCCTTGTGTGGCAACATTGAACTCCTGATAGGTGTTGTGAGATATCCCGGCGCTGTTTGGCGTGGCAATATTGACCACCGGGATATTGTTCTGGCTTTGTACCTGTGTTTGGGGATTATCCGGTGTTATTCCCGCAGCAATCGCCGGGTGTAGTGGCTGGATTGCCGTCAGGTAAATTAAAAGATAACTCGTGGCTCTTGATGCAGAGTTGTTGCGTTTACTCATTGCGTATCCCTTTCCTAATTTAAGTGTTACAAAGTGAGTGAAGCTGACCAATAAGTGACCCAATTATCCGGTTTTAGGTGAGCTGGGTGAATGAGGGGCTTCCCGATAGTGATGGTCTGGTTGAATCTACGGTGAGTCAGTGATAAGCCCAGAGCCGCGCCGGTAACGTTACCGCCGTCGATTTGTCCGGTTTTTTTCTGTAACCAGCCAGTATCCAGCGCTCCGGTTAAGGCAAGTTCGCCCAAAACTGGAAGTGCTGAAACTCGCCAGTTCAGCTCATTGCGCCAATATCCGCCGCGGTTGCCGGTGAGATATTGTTCTTTAAATCCCCGGACGGAATATTGTCCCCCTAGTGACAGGTGTTCGCTGGAGTAAAGATTGTCTGGCGTGGTCTGGCTGTAAATTGATGAGAGGTAATAAATGGAATCTGTAACCGGCATGAAATAGCTGGCACTCAGACTGAATTTGCGAAATTGACTACGTGGCGCATCTGGGAAACGTGGATCGTCTTTTGTGGCGCCAAGCGTCTGTAAACCGTAGATCACCATCGGGTTGAGAGTGATATAGCTACCTGCCAGTACGGTACTGTAATTAATGCCAAGGTTTATGATGCTGAGTGTCGGGCTGCTGACGGTTAATGTTTTTTCCGCAAATAAATTGGTGGTCCGACGGTGTGTTAGGCCCATATCCAGTGCCAGCTTCTGTTCACCATCACGATATAACGTCCGATTTATTGCCACCCGGTGAGTTTGGTTGTCACCTTTATAGTGATAGTCCTGTAAGTCGACAGGGATATTCTGAAAGGAATCGTTCCACGTATATTGGTAGCTGAATAGCCAGTAGCTATAAGGCACGGCTACGCTGGCAGAGAGGCTGTGGCTTTGGTGACTATTGTGGAAATCACTGTTACGGCTGGCGGATAATGACCATTGGTCAGTAAGGTGTAATGGATTATCCAGGTTCACATTGGCATTGATTTGCCCGGTACCGGTACTTTTCTGACCACTGTTATCTGAGCCTAAACTGGCACTGACCGGTAAGTGCGTCGATGTTCGTTTTAAGATAACTGCGGAATAACCGGGCTGTTTGCTCGGCTGGATATCAATGGTCACTTGTTGGGAAGGCAGGCGATTCAAACGTTCCATACCTTGTTCAATCTCTCGTAGATTAAGCGTTTTACCCACTATTTTTGGGAAAGCCATTTTCAGCGAGAGGGGGATTTCACCGTCCAGACTGATTGACTCAACTTTGCCTTCATTGACAGTAATAATGAGGGTACCCGAGGATAAATCCTGTACTTTGAGTCCGGCCTGGGAAGTGACATAACCCCGTTCGATATAGGCATTGGTGGTTTTTCGTACCAATGCGTGAATATCCTGCAAAGATAAACAGTGGGATAAATAAGGGTGCATTAAGTTCTTTTTAACTGATTGAGGCAGACTTTCCGCACCGTCAAATTCAATCTGGTTAATGGTGTGGCAAATAGGCTCTGCTGTACTCGGTGCTACATCAGGGGATGGAGATAAAATAATGTTGTTGTGCAGCGCTTCCCGTTGCTGCTGGGCTTGTTGCAACAATGCTTTTTGTTGTTGAGTGATCGTTTCTTGATCCGCAGGGCTGATAGGAGCTGAAGCCTGTGCCAGCGCGGAGATTGCCAGTAGAATAAACCCTGTCAGATTCCAGTGATAAACAGAAACTATTACCATTTTTATAATTAAAAATTTAATATTAAAATTAAGTTATAATATTGTAATTTAATTATTTATCTGTCTACTTTTGTTTGGAATTATCAGTATTAAACCTGAGGTGAATTTGACTTTTTTATACTGATAATCGGAAATCTATCATATTAAATTCCATAAGATAGTGACAAAGCTGGAGATGTTATCTCCTTACTCCAGCCTAAGTTCTTTTAATTTTCGTGCAATAGTATTGCGTCCCCAACCTAGTAATCGGGCAGCCTCTTGTTTATGTCCTTTGGTATGTTTAAGCGTACAGTTGAGTAAAGTACGCTCTAATAACGGTAATGCTTCAGATAGTAGATCCTGCTGACCATTTTCCAACGCACTTGTGGCCCAATGAGCAAGTAGCTGCGGCCAGTCTTCCGGCATTGTATTTATAGGTATTGTATTTATAGGTGCTGTATTTGCGGGTATTGCCGTGCCGGTTTCGGCATGATGGGGTTCAAATAATTCAGGCGGCAAATCTTGTACCAGCACCTCCTGGCTTGCCGCCATGACTGTTAGCCAGCGGCAGATGTTTTCTAACTGGCGGACATTACCTGGCCAGGGTAAACGCATTAAGGCAATTTCTGCGTCAGGATGTAGAACCTTTGTTTCTACGCTTAGCTCTTTAGCGGTCTGTTGCAGGAAGTAGCGGGTCAGGCGGGGGATATCTTCCACTCTATCGCGTAGAGGAGGTAGTTGCATACGAATAACATTCAGACGGTGATACAAATCTTCACGGAATTTGCCTTTTGCTACCAAACATTCTAGATCTTGATGGGTTGCAGCGATAATTCGTACATCTACTTTTACCGGTGCGTAACCGCCAATCCGGTAAAACTGGCCTTCTGCTAATACTCGTAACAGGCGAGTCTGAATGTCCAGTGGCATATCACCAATTTCATCAAGAAACAGCGAACCGTTATTGGCCTGTTCAAATCGTCCGTGACGTACCTGATTGGCGCCAGTAAAAGCGCCTTTTTCATGACCAAATAGCTCTGATTCAATCAAATCCTTGGGAATCGCTGCCATATTGAGCGCAATAAATGGTTTATTAGCCCGTGGACTGTGGCGATGCAGGGCGTGGGCCACCAATTCTTTTCCTGTACCGGATTCGCCATTAATCAGGACACTGATAGAAGAACGGGAGAGGCGGCCAATGATACGGTAAACGTCCTGCATGGCAGGCGCTTCACCTATCATGTCGGAAACTGGTGTGACGGCCTGCGGGTTTCTGGTTGGTTGATTCTGTTCGCGGGAGTGGCTAAGCGCCCGTTCCAGCAGTGCGACTGTTTCATCAATATCAAAGGGTTTTGGTAAGTAATCAAAAGCCCCTTGCTGATAGGCACTGACTGCGGCATCCAGATCTGAGTGGGCAGTCATAATGATGACGGGCAGTAATGGATTATTCTGCTTGATGTTATTCAGCAGGTTTAGTCCATTCATTCCCGGCATACGGATATCCGAAATCAAGACATCAGGCGTGGTTTGCGCCAGTGCGGTCAATACGCTATCAGCATCTGCAAAGCTGGTACATTCCATTCCCGCACTGCTTAACGCCCGCTCAAGTACCCAGCGGATTGAGTTATCATCATCAACGATCCAGATTTTTCCCGGTTGCATAGTTATCCTCTATTTCTTGATCGGTAAGTAGATAGAAAATTCTGTGTGCCCCGGCCAACTGGTAAATTCTATTTTGCCGGAGTGTTGATCTATCAAGCTGCGAGCAATCGATAGACCAAGACCTGTTCCACCTTCATGAGCACTGACCATCGGGTAAAATAAGGTGTCCTGAATCTGTGGCGGGATACCCGGCCCGTTATCTTCCACGTCAATTCTGGCCGCCAGACGATAGCGTTCACCATGTAGGGTGATCTGAAAGGCGGTACGGGTACGCAGGGTAATAGAACCTCCCTGTTTTCCCAGTGCTTGCAAGGCATTACGGGTGATGTTCAGTAAAACTTGTTCAATCTGATCAGGGTAGTGGGCCAGTTCTGGCAGGCTGGGATCGTAATCTTTTATTAGTGTCACGTTATCCGGCATTTCCAGTGAGACTAACTGGTAGACCCGCTCAGCAACATAATGAATGCTTTGCTTAATTTGTTCGCCCGGATGTTGTGGCCCAAGTAGTCTGTCTACCAGATGACGTAACCGGTCGGCTTGTTCAATAATCACTTGGGTATATTCCTGTAAAGCAGGGTCAGGCAGCGCTCTTGAAAGTAATTGCGCGGCTCCCCTCAGCCCGCCGAGGGGATTTTTGATTTCATGTGCCAGCCCCCGAACCAATTCCCGTGCAGCTATCTGTTGGGCTTGTTGTACCTGCTCTTGGCTTAACCGGCGTTGACTATCCATAGGTGCCAGTTCCAGCAAGATGAACTGCTCGGAAATCGGTTGGGCACTGAGCGACATGATGTGAGAGCGGTTATCAACCACTAACGTCACTTCGTTATCAGTGAAACTCTGACCACTGACCAGACTGGAGTGCATCAATTCTGTATCCAGTGAAAAATAACTAAACAATACTGGAAGAGGTGTACCAAATAGTTTACGAGCACTCTGAGCTAATAATTGCAGTGCTGAATGGTTGGCGTAACGGATCACAAGGTCAGTATCCAGTACCAGCACGCTGTTAATCAGTGAGTTTAGTATTTGCCCAGTATCGGGCAGATTTTCCGTTTTCATCTGGTTACACTCCTGCACCTTTTTGGTGCACTGTATCATGTTCGAGCGTAAAACCCAGCAAAAGCCTGAACTCGGAAAGTGGGAAAAAGGCCCATCCGAAGATGGGCTAAAGGTTTCACGGCAACAAAAAATGATCAGCAGGAATAGGGCTGTTAGTTACACGCTGTAATACAGCTCAAACTCTAGTGGATGTGGTGTCAGGCGGACACGTTCCATTTCGCTGTTTTTCAATTCAATATAAGCATCAATGGCGTCGTCGGTGAATACACCACCGCGAGTCAAGAATTCGCGGTCAGTATCCAGTGCTGCCAAGGCTTCATCCAGAGAAGAAGCGACAGTTGGGATCTCTTTGGCTTCTTCTGGTGGCAGGTCATATAAGTTTTTATCCATTGCATCACCCGGATGGATTTTGTTGATAATACCATCAAGACCTGCCATCAATTGAGCAGCAAAAGCCAGATAAGGGTTAGCTGCCGGATCAGGGAAACGTATTTCAATACGGCGGGCCTTGGTGCTTGCCACAACAGGAATACGGATAGATGCAGAACGGTTACGGGCAGAGTAGGCCAGCATAACGGGTGCTTCATAGCCTGGAACCAGACGTTTATAGGAGTTGGTTGTCGGGTTGGTAAACGCATTCAGTGCACGGGCATGTTTGATAATACCGCCGATGTAGAATAGCGCTAGTTCGGACAGGCCACCGTATTTGTCACCGGCAAACAGGTTAGTGCCGTTTTTGGACAGGGACATGTGGCAATGCATACCGGAACCATTATCGCCAACCAGCGGTTTTGGCATAAAGGTTGCGGTCTTGCCAAAGTTGTGCGCCACATTATGCACGACGTATTTGTAAATCTGAGTTTCGTCAGCTTTTTTGGTCATGGTGTTGAAACGGGTCGCGATTTCATTTTGACCAGCGGTTCCAACTTCATGATGGTGAGCTTCTACCACCAGCCCCATTTCTTCCATGGTTAGACACATGGCTGAACGCAAATCTTGAGAAGAATCAACGGGAGGCACTGGGGCGTAACCGCCTTTTACTGCTGGTCGATGGCCTTTGTTGCCACCTTCGTATTGAGTCCCAGAGTTCCATGCGGCTTCGATATCATCAAGATGATAGTAAGAACCTGACATGGAACTGCCAAAACGCACGTCATCAAACAGGAAGAATTCAGGTTCCGGTCCACACAGGACGGTATCTGCAATTCCGCTTGAACGTAGGAAATCTTCAGCGCGTTTGGATATGGAACGAGGGTCGCGGTCATAACCTTGCATGGTGCCTGGTTCCAGGATATCGCAACGTAGGATCAGCGTGGCATCATCAAAGAAGGGATCAAGCATGGCTGTGCTTGGATCTGGCATCAGCACCATGTCAGATTCGTTAATGCCTTTCCACCCGCCAATTGAGGAGCCGTCGAACATTTTGCCATCTTCAAAGAAGTCTGCATTAACCTGATGAGCAGGAATGGTCATATGCTGTTCTTTGCCTTTGGTATCAGTGAAACGCAAATCAATAAACTTCACCTGATGTTCTTCAATCATGGTTAAAACATGTTCAGCGGACATACTCGGTTTCTCCTGGTTTGTGTCGGTCTTGATAAAATGGTTGTGATAAGACTTAAAGAAAACACAGTTATACCCGTTATCTTTCAAGTTGCCTCTTTATTGGCTGCACTCACTTAGGTCACAGAGTTATCTATGCTCCCGGGGATGCGTTCTCTTGCCGTCGCGATACATTTTGAAATCCATTGGGTATATATCATTTTACCTTAACAAGGCTATTTACTCGTTTGCAAACTATTATGTGTTTGTGAACGATTTGCGAAAAGCGTGCCAACTTTCTAACACCTTGCAATATACTGTGTTATGGGTATGCCTATGATAGGATATCCTGATGTTTAGTGGAATTGCACTATTTTGGTGCAATCATGTTACTATCGCGCATCATGTTAGTGCGTTTGTGCTGAAAATGCGTCTGTTTATGGGCGTGAAAAGGATCACAATTCCATAGGTACCAAGTTGTGAAGAATAGATTATTGTGATCCTGTTTAGTCCTTCGACCAATGTGTGTACAATAGCGCGCCATTTCTAAATGCCTGAGGCAAAGTTTGTGATCGAAAAATTGCGTAATATCGCCATCATCGCGCATGTTGACCACGGTAAAACCACCCTGGTTGACAAGCTGCTGCAACAATCCGGTACTTTCGGTGACCGTGCGACAGCGACAGAGCGTGTGATGGACTCCAATGATCTGGAGAAAGAGCGTGGAATTACTATCCTCGCAAAAAATACCGCCATTAAATGGAATGACTACCGTATTAATATCGTAGACACTCCGGGACATGCCGATTTCGGCGGTGAAGTAGAACGTGTTATGTCTATGGTTGACAGCGTACTGTTGCTGGTCGATGCCATGGATGGGCCAATGCCTCAGACCCGTTTTGTGACACAGAAAGCGTTCGCTCATGGTTTGAAACCGATTGTGGTCATTAACAAAGTTGACCGTCCAGGTGCTCGCCCTGATTGGGTTGTCGATCAGGTATTTGACCTGTTTGTCAATTTGGGTGCGACTGACGAACAACTGGACTTCCCAATTATCTATGCATCTGCATTGATGGGGATTGCTGGTACTGATCATGAAGATATGGCGGAAGATATGACGCCGTTATATCAGGCGATTGTTGAGCATGTAGAGCCACCGAAAGTTGACCTTAATGGCTCGTTCCAGATGCAGATCTCTCAGCTGGATTACAACAACTATGTTGGCGTTATCGGGATTGGCCGTATCAAGCGCGGTACGGTTAAACCAAACCAGAACGTCACTATTATTGATAGCGAAGGGAAAACCCGGAACGGCAAAATTGGTAAGGTGCTGGGCCACTTGGGTCTGGAGCGTATTGAGAGCGAGCAAGCTGAAGCCGGTGACATCATTGCGATTACTGGTTTGGGCGAGCTGAATATTTCTGATACTTTGTGTGATATTAGTGCTGTTGAAGCGCTGCCACCGCTGGCTGTTGATGAGCCGACGGTAAGTATGTACTTCTGTGTTAACACTTCTCCTTTCTGTGGTCGTGAAGGCAAATATGTGACTTCTCGTCAGATCCTTGAGCGCCTGAAGAAAGAGCTGGTTCATAACGTGGCACTGCGTGTCGAAGAAACAGAAGATCCGGATGCGTTCCGTGTTTCTGGCCGTGGTGAATTACACTTATCTGTTCTGATTGAGAACATGCGCCGTGAAGGTTTTGAACTGGCGGTATCCCGTCCGAAAGTTATCTTCCGTGAGATCGATGGCCGTAAACAAGAGCCATTTGAACAGGTGACGCTGGATATTGAAGAGCAGCATCAGGGTGATGTAATGCAGGCGTTGGGTGAGCGTAAAGCTGATCTGCGTGATATGTTGCCAGACGGTAAAGGCCGTGTGCGCCTTGATTATGTTATTCCAAGCCGTGGTTTGATTGGTTTCCGTACTGAGTTCATGACGATGACTTCCGGTACGGGTTTGCTGTATGCAACATTCAGCCACTATGATGATATTCGTCCAGGTGAAATTGGTCGCCGTCAGAACGGTGTGATGATTTCTAATGGTCAGGGTAAAGCGGTTGCTTATGCGCTTTACAGCTTACAGGATCGCGGTAAGTTGTTCTTGGGCCATGGTGCAGAAGTGTATGAAGGCCAGGTGATCGGTATTCATTCCCGTTCAAATGATCTGACAGTTAACTGTCTGACGGGTAAAAAACTGACGAACGTCCGTGCGTCAGGCACTGACGAAGCGACAACCCTGTCTCCACATATTAAGAAAACCTTGGAGCAGGCTCTGGAGTTTATTGATGATGACGAGCTGGTAGAAGTGACCCCTGTGTCTATTCGCCTGCGTAAACGCCATCTGACAGAAAACGAACGTCGTCGTGCGTACCGCAGTAAAGAGGCATCGTAATCTTACTGTGATACTAATGCTTAGGGCGCCGACGGCGCCCTGAGTTTTTTAATTTTAAACAATAAGATTATTTACCCAGCAATTGGTAGAACGTTGGGTTGTCATCACATTGCCCGCCACCACACTCCAGAACGGTAGAGATTAAATTTGCTGCAATTAATAGGACAAATAAACCAATAAGAATCTGACCGAAAACCGGTGCGTTTTCCTTTTCTTCGGTTGTTTTTTCCAGACTTTTTAATATCAGCATGACTGATATGGCAATTATAGCAATAATGGAGGAAAGGAGTGCCCAAGTATAAAAATGTAGACCAAAAAGGGCGGAACCATAACCGGTATCACCGGGCATTATATGTAAAAACACTTGTCGGATCGCAATAATCCCAGTCACGATACAGCCAATAAGTGCGATACCGTAATGCGCGCTTTTAATACCAAAGCGTAGATTAAATAAGAAACCAAATCCTATCATTATCATGCCTGTCCGTTGTAACAAACATAATGGGCAAGGCAGTTCTGAAAGGACTAACTGATAATAGAAGGCAACGGTAAGTGCGGCACTAATACCAAATAATCCAATGATGTTGAATATCGTGCCGTAGCTGATTTTCTGTTTTGTTGCTAATACCTGATTCATCCGATTGTCTCCAGTTAAAAAGATAGATTTAACGAATCAGTTGCATGATGGATAAACCAAGCTACAGTCGTCACCAAAAGAAGACCCCATAGGGTATAACTTGTTTTATACTTGCCATATAGGGTGGTGATAACCGCAAATAATGCGAGTAAAAAAGGTAAAAACATATACATGGTTGGTTCTCCTGTTTTTTAAGAACATTTAAGACCTTTCCCTGTAGTAGATTGCGTTCTTCAGGGTAGGGAATTCATCGTACTAAGTTTAGGATCGTTTACTTCGATACAAGCGAGCAGTTATCCATTAAAAGAAATGCGTTGATGGTATTAATGAAAACAACTCTTTTTGGTATCACATTTGAAAACGTACAAACCTGCATTATTAAAGTGAAGTTTTGGTATTTGAATAGTGTGTGATTTAACCCACTATTCGTAGTGTGCTGCTAATAACAATTGTAGTCAATACTATTTATGTTTGCCACCATTCAGAAGGATGAGCGTGATTATAATTTGGTGAGAGTTTGTATGAGTTGTTTTTTCTTTAATAGTTAAGTAGGAAACGATTAAAAGTGGTGAAGAGTATCTTTGCTTGAAGACTCTCCAATTTAACTATTATTGGTAGGTTTACTTATAAATGGTTTGGTCTATATAATTTTCTACAATTCACCCTTCCACACGATTAAGAAGTTATATTTAAATAGTTGAGAAGTTATATTTAAACGATAGAAAACCTCATGTTCTGGTTGATGTTGGGATGCTCTTTCAGATAAGAAGTCATCGGTTGGATACTCATTACTTATTAAAGAAATTATCCCAGACATTTTCTATGGGGAAAATTATGTTTTTATCTTATATACCCAATAGATTTCAAGTTGCAGTGCGGCGGCAAGAGAACGCATCCCCAGGGGCATAGATAGCGATGTGACTGGGGTGAGTGAGTGTAGCCAATAAAAAA
Organism: Photorhabdus heterorhabditis; assembly: GCF_001280945.1. NCBI lineage: Bacteria > Pseudomonadati > Pseudomonadota > Gammaproteobacteria > Enterobacterales > Morganellaceae > Photorhabdus > Photorhabdus heterorhabditis. The sequence continues at coordinate 110,868 of NZ_LJCS01000006.1, forward strand.
GAGGCAACTTGAAAGATAACAGGTATAAAAGAAATCGGGAATTAAAAACCCCTCAACTGCTTATCGTGAGGGGCTATATTTAACTATCTTTTTTAGTTTTTACTCATTAAATGCTTCGGTTTCTCTATTGTTAGAAACTGATTTAGAGCGGACTTTCGCAAAGAAAATAAGAGTGATAACCGCCGTTGCTACCAGACCGATAATGACGGAAGTATTCCAGTTCAAAGCAAAACCTTCTGGAGCAAATGCCAGATAAGTGAAACATACCGCTGTCATAAACATGGCTGGCAGGGTAGTGATCCAGTGGAATTTATCACGGCGTAGTAGCCATGCTGAAGCCGCCCATAACATGACCATTGCTGTGGTTTGGTTCGCCCAGCCGAAGTAACGCCAGATGATATTGAAATCAGTTTTGGTAATCAGATAACCGACAATAAACATTGGTACACTTAATAACAGGCGTTTAATCATTTTTTGCTGAGGAATATTCAGGAATTCAGCAATAATAAGACGAGCAGAGCGGAATGCTGTGTCGCCGGAAGTGATTGGCAAAATCACCACGCCGAGGATTGCCAAAATGCCGCCGACCGTGCCCAGCAGAGAAGTAGAAACTTCGTGAACGACCAAAGATGCCGTACCTTTATCGATCACTGCCTGTAGAGCGTTAGTATCTTCATAGAAGCTCAGACCCAGCGTACACCAGATCAGCGCGATAATACCTTCACCAATCATTGCACCGTAGAAAACAAAGCGGCCATTCTTCTCATTCTGCATGCAACGCGCCATTAGCGGCGATTGGGTGGCGTGGAAACCAGAAATTGCGCCACAGGCAATAGTGACAAACAGTAGCGGCCAAATAGGTAGATCTTTCGGATTAAAGTTAGTGGCGAAATCCAGTCCTTGTGAATAGAAAGGTTTATCACTCATAGCTAAACCGACCATCAGCGCGACAGACATAAATAGCAGCAATGCACCGAACAGTGGGTAGAGACGGCCAATGATTTTATCGATAGGAACCAAGGTTGCGAGAATATAGTAAGCAAAAATAACGCCAACCCAGATGGCAATGTTATCCCAGCCCATAGAGTCTTTGAGTAAGTTGTTTAGTAAACCAGCCGGACTCAGAACAAATACCACACCAACCAGCATTAGCAGAATGACAGCAAAGATATTCATGAAATGCTTCATAGTCTTGCCCAGTTCATTACCGACGATGACGGGCACTGATGCTCCGCGAGCACGAACACTGAGCATACCAGAGAAGTAATCGTGTACTGCGCCGGCAAAAATGCAGCCGAATACAATCCACAACATGGCGAGTGGACCATAGAGGGCACCAAGAATCGGGCCGAAAATGGGGCCAACACCGGCAATATTCAGTAACTGAATCAACCAAACTTTTGGGGTGGACATGGCGACATAATCGACACCGTCAGCCATAGAAATAGCGGGAGTTTTTCTTTCTGGTCGAATGGTGAATATTTTTTCGACAAATTTGCCGTATATGAAATATCCAGCCAGAAGAAGACCGATACAGAACAGGAACCACAACATAAAATAATACCTTACTCTACTTTTTTGATCTGGCTGCTACTTTATCGTTTCATAAGAAAAATACCGTGAAGTAATTCGCTTTTTACTTTTCCACTCTGTTTTCTAATTAGAAATACGATTAAAGTAAAAAGTCATTAATTAGCCAGGAGGTGGTTATGCTATATATCTTCGATATGGGTAATGTGATTCTTGATATTGATTTTAAACGAGTTTTAGCTGTATGGAGTAATCTGAGCGGTACACCTCTTGCGACGTTGACTAAAAGTTTCTCTATGGGCGAAATGTTTGAAAAACATGAGCGTGGTCAAATAACTGATCTGGAATTCGCGGATATTTTATGCCAGGAAATGAGTATTTCACTCAGTTTTGAGCAGTTTGCGGCTGGATGGCATGCTGTTTTCATTGATATTCGACCTGAAATCATTCAGATAATGAATAAATTACGTGAAGCAGGGCATCGGGTCGTGGTGTTATCCAATACAAACCGTCTGCACCTGGATTACTGGCCACATAATTACCCTGAAATTGCAGCATCGGCTGATTACCTTTATCTGTCCCAGGATTTGGCAATGCGTAAACCAGAACCTGATATTTTCAAATATGTTATTGATACAGAAGGTTTTTCACCGGATCAAACTGTGTTTTTCGACGATGTGCTGGAAAATGTGGAAGCAGCCAGTGCACTAGGGATCAAGGGGGTTCATGTTGTTGATAGACAGACAGTCCCCGATTATTTCAAAGCGATCGATTTTTCTGAATAAAATGAGGGATTATGCGGAAATATACTGATGCTAATCTCTGAACAAGGAAAAAATATGATTGCGTTAATCCAGCGAGTCACACAGGCAAATGTGGTTGTTGAGAACGAAATTGTTGGAGAAATTGGTCACGGCTTGCTGGTATTGCTGGGTGTTGAAAAAGAGGATGATCAACAGAAGGCAAAACGGTTATGTGAGAAGGTGATAGGGTATCGGATATTCAGTGATGAGCAGGACAAAATGAACTTGAATGTCCAACAGGTCGGAGGCAGTTTGCTGGTTGTTTCCCAGTTTACGCTGGTTGCCGATACCCAAAAGGGCATGCGCCCAAGTTTTTCTGGCGGAGCAAACCCGGATAAGGCCGATGAATTATATCGTTATTTTGTTGAACGATGTTGCCAAAGTGGTGTAAAAACAGAAACCGGGCGGTTTGCTGCCGATATGAAAGTCAGCCTGACAAATAATGGGCCAGTCACTTTCTGGTTGCAGGTCTAGAACGGAAAACAGCCAGTAAAGCGCAACCATCCCCGATGACACATCATGATCAAGAGAAAAGGGCCGTTTCTATGTATTATCTGCGAGTACCTGAAACAGAACAAGAACTGGAAGCATATTACCGATTTCGTTGGGAAATGTTGCGTAAGCCGCTGAATCAGCCTGTAGGCTCTGAGAAAGATGGTTATGACACTATGGCTCATCATCAGATGGTCGTGGATGAGAAAGGTAACCCAGTGGCGGTAGGGCGTTTATACATCAATGCGGATAGTGAAGGCGCAATCCGCTTTCTGGCAGTACATCCTCATGTGCAAGGTAGAGGGTTAGGAAAATTAATCGCAATGGCCCTGGAATCCGTTGCCCGTCAGGAAGGTGTTAAACGGGTAGTGTGCAGTGCTCGTGAATATGCGGTGGAGTTTTTTAGTAAATTAGGGTTTGAAAACCGCGGGCCAATTACCAGCCCGCAAACGACACCGGTTCGCCATTTTCTGATGATAAAACCGGTTGCAACTCTTGATGATATTCTTCACCGGCCAGATTGGTGCAACGAACTGCAAAAAGCCTGGTACAAACATATTCCCCTCAGTGAGAAAATGGGGGTGCGGATTTCTCAATATACCGGCCAGAGTTTTATTACCACGATGCCGGAGGCAGGGAATCAAAATCCTCACCAAACTCTCTTTGCGGGTAGTTTGTTCTCATTGGCAACGCTGACCGGTTGGGGGTTGATCTGGCTGTTGTTACAGGAACGCCAATTGGGGGGCGATATTATTCTGGCTGATGCTGATATTCGTTACAAAAAGCCGGTTATTGGCAGGCCAAAATCTGTTGCGGATCTTAAAAATATGAGCGGCGATTTGGCTCGTTTGGCACAGGGCAGCAAAGCGAGAGTGAAGTTGGAAGTGACGGTGAGTGGTGATCATGGGCTGGGTGCCGTGTTTACCGGCACTTATATAGTGCTGCCAAATGCTTACACGGCGATAGCTTAGGTTTTACAGTGGCATTAAATATGCCACTGGTGGTATTTGGCGCTATAGAATACAGACTTTGTGTGTTTATTAATCTGACAACCTTGATTTGTGTCCACAATAGTCCTACGATAAGGGAGCAAACAGTCAGAAGAGGGGGATACTATGAATACGGCCATATTAAAAGTTCGTGTTCCTGAAGAATTAAAAAATGCGGTAGTGAGAGCTGCTCAGGATAACAGTTTGGATATGTCTAGTTTTGTCCGCCTGGTATTAACCAGAGCGACAAAGGAACGCCACATTCCTAATGCCACAACGCAGGCGGCGATCCGTGAGCTAGAAAGTGGTGGTGGTACAAGTGTAGATACCGTAGATGAATTTTGGGATGAAATTTTTAAATAAAATATGCTCAAAATTCGATATTCATCTGCATTTAAAAAGGATTTAAAACCCTTTCAGCATGATAAATCAGCTATTTCTGTTATTAATACCGTATTAAAACTGCTTGTCACGGAAAAACCACTTCCCCGTGAATATAAAGAGCACTCATTGAAGGGAAATTATATTGGGTATCTGGAATGTCATGGAAAGCTGGATCTCCTATTGATTTATAAGAGAACTGAGCAAGAGGTTTTCTTATATCGGGTTGGAAGTCATGCAAAACTATTTAAGCAGTGATCTCATCCCAAATAGCCCAATTTTTGGGCTATTTGGTGTTACTGGGTGTTTACACGGCTATAGCTTAATAACTGAACAGGTTTCACAGCCCATTGTAGATATCTGCCCTTTATTGATGGTCTGAGTTTCTTTGCCTGATTGTTTATCAGTAGCATCAAGTATGCCATTGATGGAGCTTTTCACGTCGTCAGCAGAAAGATCTCCTTGTATCCGCAGAGTGAAATTACCTTTGCCCTGTAATTTCAACGGTACCCACTTCCAATGAGGCAAAATCACTAAATCGGCATCTATTCCCTGGAAATCTAAAGTGAATGGCTTATGCACTTGTTGATCTATTGTGCCCTTAGCTTTCAGTAGCCCATCATCAATAGAGGCATCTAATTGGTCAAGGATTAGTTTATTGCCTTCCGTGTGTAATTTAAGGTAAGGACGATGTAATTCAACTTTGTTGAATGTTGCGCTGGTGGCGCTCAGGTTTGAAGAGCCGTTCCAGATCCCCCATTTCCCTTCTTTTAATAATTTCATGTCATCTATATGACCATTGAGAGCGGTCAGCTGGAATGGAAAATCGGGATTAATATCAATCAACAAGCTGTTATTAATCGTCAGCTGGTTAATGGAAAATTCGGATATCCACTTAGGAAGGGATTCTTTCAATGACTGATGCCAATTTTCTGGCAAGGTATAACTTAAACCAACAACCGTTGCATTTGTAATGTTGAGTTGCTTTGTTTGGTGATCCCATTGAGCTTTGGCGTGGAATAATCCCTTTTCCCAACGGGTAGTGAGATTGGAAATATGGAGTTCATTGCCTGCAAGGCGCAGGTGACCAATAGCGTCGGTGAAATGCAGATCATTCAGCGTAGTATCCATGACGTTGAAATCAATGATGCCTTCTTTTGCTTGCCAGCTCCCGTTAGTCAAACCAATATTTTTTACTGAGGCATCCAAATAGTTAGCAGACCAGTTTTTGCCTTCCAGTTTAGCATTAGTCAGGCTCAGATCTTTGATGCTGATTGCAGGTAATTGACTCACTTTTAGCCATAACTCTTCAAGAGTCATTGGCGTTTGCCAGCGAACATTGCTGATAAGTAAATTATCCCATTGCCAGCTACCATCGGGCAGACGTTGTCCATTACCCGATATTGAACCCTGTGCCAATGTTGCACCAAGTGAACGGATAATCAGGGTATTCTGCTGGCTATCTCCTTGCATAATGACTTTTTCAAGAGGAATACCATTCAGATTCAGCTTATTGGCACTAAACTGAAATTTGCCATTCCCTGACAACTCATTTGGTTGCGGGTTCCAGGGGGTTATGCCGCCGGTAATGTTTTGCCCCTGAATTTGCCAGTCTGCATTTTCTGACTGAATAGCCATCTGATTAAGTTGCAGGATATTGGCGCTAAAAGGCAGGGATTGTCGTTGGTCTTTTATGGTTAATTGGCCCTGTTGTAATAACAAACGATGAAAATGACGTGGAGCAGTGAGCTGTTGCCAGTTGAAATCGAATGACGCAACTTGAGCGGCTAAAGTGAAAGTGTGTTGCTTATTGCTCATGACGATATCGGAGAATGCCAGGGTTTTAGGTTGTGACCAGCTATGTTTAATCTTGCTAATTTGAACCTGATAGCGACTATTATTACTAAGCCATTGACTAAGCTGATGTGCTCCCCAGTTTGTTTGCATCACAACATAAACAGTGACCACTGCCAGTATTAGCAGTAATAACAGAGTAACCAGCGATTTTCCTAACCATCTCATTATTAGACTCCAGCCTAATCGGTTTAACCAATGTCCTTTTATGCCGTAATTTTCTTGTTCTCTCAAGAGATGGTGTATATACCCAATAGATTTCAAGTTGCAGGGTGGCGGCAAGTGAACGCAGCCAACAAAGCAGCAGCTTGAAAGATGAAGGGTATAAAAGTTATGAATCAGCAGGGGTTATTATTTGTAACATTTGCATAATTGGGCATAAAAATAGAGAAACCAATCGATAACCATGTCGATTACCCGTTTTTATGATGTAAGATGTCAAAATAAATGAAAAAATAGCTCATTATTAGTGAGTTTATTTCAATGAAAATAATCTCTAAGTATTTATTTTTATTTCATTGTATTTTTATTTCCTATGCAAAGCTGAATTTTCTGTTAAAATTTTAGAGCATTTTTAGTTCTATTGATAGTTATATTGTCTGATTAATATAACGCTTAAAATTATCAAGAGTGGTTTAGTAATATCGAAAAACTCTGCCAATAAATTAATGTATCACGAAGTGATTAGCAATAAAGTAATAATTTAATTGCATGATTAAACCTATTTTTATCTTGGTTTTATGGATGTTTGGAATAAAACGTCGTGATTGATTTTACTTATTTTCTAGTGAATATACCCAATAGATTTCAAGTTGCAGGGCGGCGGCAAGTGAACGCAGCCAACAAAGCAGCAGCTTGAAAGATGAAGGGTATAAATAATGTCAGGAATATACTATGTCAGATGAAATGAAACACAAATCGCCGGATGAAAATAATACCCGTATCACCCGCCCACTAAATGGCAAGGAATATCTGGAAGGGTTAAATGATGGTCGGGAAATTTGGGCTTATGGTGAGCGTATCCACGATATTACCCGCCATCCTGCTTTTCAAAATCCAGCCCGCGCTGTTGCGAAACTTTATGATGCCTTGCACGATCCTGCTCATCGTGACGTACTGACTACAGCGACGGATACGGGCAGCTGTGGTGTGACACATCCCTTTTTTCGTATCCCGCGCTCACAGCAAGATTTAATTGCTGATCGTGATGCTATCGCCGCGTGGGCGCGCATAAGTTACGGTTGGTTAGGGCGAAGCCCTGATTATAAGGCTTCGTTTCTTACCACACTGGGCGCAAATCCAGAGTTCTATGGTGATTTTGCTGATAATGCGAAAACCTGGTACACCCGTTCACAGGAAAAAGTGCTCTACTGGAATCACGCAATTATTAACCCGCCAATAGATCGTCATTTACCCGCAGATGAAATTGGTGATGTTTGTGTTCATGTGGAAAAAGAGTGTGATGATGGATTAATTGTTAGCGGTGCTAAAGTCGTTGCCACGGGATCAGCGATCACCCATTACAACTTTATCGGCCATTATGGTTTACCGATCAAAAAACGGGAATTTGCATTGGTCTTTACCTTGCCGATGAATTCACCGGGGTTGAAATTAATCTGTCGCCCCTCTTATGCACTGGCGGCGAATAAAATGGGAAGCCCTTTTGATTACCCACTCTCTTCCCGCTTTGATGAGAACGATACCATTATTGTTTTGGATAAAGTGAAGGTCCCTTGGGAAAACATATTTATCTATGGTGATGTCGAGAAAACATCGTCGTTCTTTTCTGAAGCTGGCTTTTTTCATCGGGCATTACTACATGGCGTCACCCGGCTAGCCGTTAAACTTGATTTTCTTTGTGGATTAATTATTAAAGGCGTTGAAGCGACGGGTACGCAGGGTTTCCGTGGTGTGCAAACACGTATTGGTGAGGTATTAGCATGGCGTAATATGTTTTGGGCGATGAGTGATACAATGGTTAAATCACCTCAACTGTGGCATGGGGGGGCTTTATTACCGCGATCTGAGTATGGAATGGCTTATCGTTGGTTTATGACACTAGGCTACCCACGGATAAAAGAAATTATTGAGCAGGATTTAGGGAGTGCGCTGATTTATGTTAATTCCCATGCCAGTGATTTTACTAACCCGGAACTTGCTCCTTATCTTAATAAGTATGTGCGTGGCTCAAATGGTTATAGTGCTGTTGAACGCGTAAAACTGATGAAACTGATTTGGGACTCTATCGGCACAGAATTTGCCGGTAGGCACGAATTATATGAGCGCAATTACTCTGGCAACCATGAAAATATAAGAATTGAACTGCTATCAGCTGCCCAGGAATCAGGGTTAGTGGATCAATTTAAGGGATTTGCTGAGCAGTGTATGAGTGAATACGATCTTAATGGTTGGATTGGTGACGATTTTATTTGGCCTTCCAGTCGCTAGGCTAAACCATAATCACGCACGACTATGATTTGATGTGCGTGATTATTGAGTTGGGTATCTGCAACCTGATATTGGATTTCTCGGCGGATATTATTTTTCCTGAGGAAATACCAGATTAAGAATGATAGCTGTCAGACCACCAGCGGCAATACCGGAAGAGAGTAGTGTTTTCAGCCAGTCAGGTGCGAATTGTAAAATCAGTGGCTGTTGAGCAACGCCCATCCCAACCGCTAAAGAGAGTGCAATAATCATAATTGCCCGGCGGTTAAGTGCCTCTCTGGAAACGATACGGACACCGGACGCAGCAATTGTACCGAACATCACGATAGTAGCCCCTCCCAATACCGGTTCAGGGATCTGTTGTACAAATCCTGCCACCGCAGGAAACAGACCTAACAGAATCAGCATCAGCGCCACAGCATAACCTACATGACGGCTGGCAACGCCGGTTAGCTGGATAACTCCGTTATTCTGTCCAAAGCAAGAATTCGGGAAAGTATTGAATACGGCAGAAAGCATAGAATTTAGGCCGTTAGCTAAAACACCGCCTTTAATACGCTTCATATATAGAGGCCCGCTGACCGGTTGCTCTGAAACGTCAGACGTTGCGGTAATATCGCCGATGGTTTCCAGTGAAGTGACCATAAAAATCAGCATTAATGGGATCAGCAGATTCCAGTCAAAGGAAAGACCATAATAGAGTGGCGTAGGAATCGTTATCAATGAACTATTCTCCGGTACCGTTGCTTGTGGCAGCATCCCCATTAGCCAGGCGACAACATAACCAACCGCCATTGCAATTACCAGAGAAGCGACACGTAGGTAAGGATTACGCTGGCGGTTCAACAAAACAATCACCGCTAACACAACACCTGCCAGAAACAGATTATCTGGAGAACCAAAAGTATGATTTTCGATAGCAGAGAATCCGCCACCGATAGAAGTTAATCCAACCTGAATCAGAGACAAACCGATAATCATTACAACAACACCGGAAACCAGCGGCGTGATAATTCTCCGGGCCAGATGCAATACGCGGGATAACAGAATTTCTGTCATGGATGCCAACATTAGAGTACCGAATAGTGCTGCCATCATCGTCGGGATATCTGCCCCACCGTTTTTGAGTGCCAGACCGCCCATAATTAATGGAGAAACAAAGTTAAAACTGGTTCCTTGAATAGAAAGTAAACCAGAACCGACAGGCCCCCAGGTTCGGATCTGGATTAATGAAGCTACCCCTGAAGCGAACAGGGACATGCTGATAATCCGCTGTGTATCGTGAGCAGGCAGCCCCAGCGCCTGACAGATTAAAATTGCTGGTGTGATAACAGCGACAAACATTGCCAGTAAATGCTGGCAAGCAGCAAACAACGTTTGTAGCAGCGGTGGCTGATCTTCCAGGCGATAAATCAATTCACTGTCTGATTTTTTCGGGGATATTGTTGCAGCTTGTTCAGGGGATGAAGTGAACATGGTGTGAAATTCCGGACTGACAAAAAACGCATTTTAATGATCAACTGCGCAAAAGCAATCGTTTGCGTAAAAATTCTGTTATTTGTCATGATTCACTCTGGTCACATTTTTATATGTTTTAACTTGTGTTTGTTGCAGATTTTTTTTCTAATCCAGCGTTGCCTGCTTTTGGCGTTTTCTAAAGGATGAGTATAACGTCGTAATAACTTACATAATTTTAACAATATAGCTGGGGTACATAGATGTATCATCTTGATGTTTATGGCACACTCGTTGCGTCCGCATTAGTACTATTACTTGGGCGTAAACTTGTACAATCAGTTCCATTTCTTGAAAAATACACCATTCCTGAACCTGTCGCGGGTGGCCTGTTAGTTGCTCTGATTCTTTTAATACTGAAGCAAACGACTGGCTGGGAAATCAACTTTGATTTGTCTCTTAAAGACCCTTTGATGTTAACTTTCTTCGCTACTATCGGCTTGAACGCGAATCTCTCTAGCCTGAAAACGGGAGGTAAGGTTCTTTTCACTTTTGTCTTCGTCGTTGTTGGCTTGTTGTTGGTTCAGAACACGGTGGGTATCGCGTTGGCTGAACTGCTAGGACTGGACCCACTAATGGGCTTGCTGGCGGGGTCTGTTACGTTGTCTGGTGGTCATGGTACGGGGGCTGCGTGGGGTAAACTGTTTAGTGAGCGTTATGGTTTTGAAAATGCGACAGAAGTGGCAATGGCCTGTGCGACTTTCGGTTTAGTACTGGGTGGTTTGATTGGTGGTCCAGTTGCTCGTTTTCTGGTGAGAAACACCCAAACTCCGGGTTTGAGGTCAGATGATACGGAAGTACCAACCGCATTTGAAAAACCTTATACCGGTCGGATGATCACCGCGTTGGTCATGTTGGAAACAATCGCATTGATCGCCATCTGTCTGATGGCAGGTAATTTTGTGTCTGAACTTCTGCAAGGTACATGGTTTGAATTACCGACATTCGTTTGTGTGTTATTTATCGGGGTTATCCTGAGTAACAGTTTGTCGGTGTTAGGTTTTTACCGGGTCTTTGACCGGGCGGTTTCTGTACTGGGTAACGTGAGTCTTTCACTGTTCCTGGCAATGGCATTAATGAGCCTGAAACTGTGGCAGATGGCGTCACTGGCATTGCCAATGTTGGTTATCCTCACCACCCAAGCCATCGTCATGGCGTTGTATGCAATTTTTATCACCTATCGGGTGATGGGTAAAAACTATGACGCTGCGGTTCTGGCGGCGGGTCACTGTGGTTTCGGCTTAGGGGCAACACCTACCGCTATTGCGAACATGCAGGCGATTACCGATCGCTTTGGACCATCTCATGTGGCGTTTCTAGTGGTGCCGATGGTAGGCGCGTTCTTTATTGATATCGTCAACGCGATTGTGATTAAGCTCTATCTGCTGTTACCGGTATTCCCGGCGGTGTAGGGGCGAATTAGTAAGATACTGCGCCAGCGATTCAGTTGGTGCAGTATTGTGATTGTGTTTCAGCCTTTCCTATTCCTTATCTATGATGTACCTGAATTGGTTTACTCTGATATGGAGTTGTTCCGTAAGGAACACTTTGTTACATTGTTCCTTGTGGCGCAACGAGGAGCGGTAAGGAATGATAAAGAGTTTCAGGCATAAGGGGCTGCGCCAGTTTTTTGAAAAAGGTGTTTCTGTTGGAATTAACCCTCAGCATGTAAACAAACTCCGTCAACGACTTGCTGTTATTAACGATGCAGAGGATGTAGGGGAAATCAATTTTCCTGGATACAACTTACATCCTTTGACGGGAGATAGGAGAGGGCAGTGGGCAATTACTGTTTCTGGGAACTGGCGTATTACATTCGAATTTATCGACGGTGATGCGTATATCGTTAACTATGAGGATTATCACTAATGAAAATGTTCAATCCCCCTCATCCAGGCGAAATTATTGCTGATTCTTTGGAAGAGCTAGGCTTGGGAATTCGTGATCTTGCGCGGGCATTAAATGTTGCTCCGTCTACGGCTCAACGTTTAGTTTCGTGTAAAGCGGCAGTCACGCCAGAAATGGCGGTAAAGTTATCTAAAGTACTTGGTAGTTCTCCACGGTTGTGGTTGAAACTGCAAGAATCTTATAGCCTTGATAAAGCAGAAAAGACGGTTGATATTTCTAAATTGACCCCGTTATTTAAACCGCATGTGTCTCATGTCTAATATTTAGACATATATATGCAGGGGTTATTACCTAATCGATGGTCGGCGCGTTCTTTATCGATATCGTTAACGCGATTGTGATTAAGCTCTATCTGCTGTTACCGGTATTCCCGGCGGTGTAGGGGCGAATTAGTAAGATACTGCGCCAGCGATTCAGTTGGTGCAGTATTGTGATTGTGTCGCGTCTGTTTCCAGAAGAGGAATCGCTACCAAGCCGTGGGCAATTTTCGCTACATTGGCAGGTAGGATTGCTACACCAAGGTTAGCGGAAACAAAGCAAATCATATTCGCAACTAGGCGGCCATCAAGGGCCGCGCATGTTGCAGCTTGTCAGCCAAAACCTCATTTATGTTTATGAAACAATGAATAATTGACAGTATATGGAACACCATTTACATGGTAAATAGTCAGACCGCTGACAAACCTTGTTAAAAATAACGGTGTCCGTGTACGGCTTCGCATCTACAAAACTGCGCTCTATCGTCTCTGGCGGGAAGGTCTGGCGAGGTGGTCTTTTACTGTGTTTTACTTATAATTTATCGAATTCGAAATAGTAAAAAGGATGAGCAACAATGAAGCTTTTCAACGTTCTGGGATTTCGTTGGGACCGGTCTGCTGTTCCTCTTATTATCCCGATTTACTCCATTGAACGGGTATGCTTCCGTTTTCACCGGATGTTGCCAGAATTTGTTTGGGATGCCAGCGTGCTTGAAGGCAATCCTTTTACTTTCCCGGAAGTGAAGACATTATTGGACGGTGTAACTGTCGGTGGTAGGAAGGTTTCTGATCAGGAGCAAGTACTTAATCTCGCAAAAAGTTCTAAACGCTTGTTATCTCTGGTGAAAAAAGGTCAATTTGAGTTGACCAAAGCTACATTTACTGAACTTCACAGCATAGTTGCCCGCAACGAAGCCTTGGAGTGGGGACGGTTCCGTGGAGAAGGGCAGGAGATAAATTACACTCCAGATGTCAGTTTGGGTGAGTATGGCCGGCATACTCCGTTACCTACCGTACCCGATGCACCAGAATTGAACCGCATTTTTCAAGCCGGTATGGCGGCATTGGATGAGTGTCAGCCTTTCGAAAAGGGGGCCGCATTTTTCCTTTTTGGGGCATTACAGCAATTCTTTTTCGACGGTAACAAACGTACTTCGCGTTTCATGATGAACGGTATCTTGATGTCGAATGGCATCGATGCAATCAGCGTGCCTGCGGCAAAACTACATGAGTTCAACGAAAAGATGGTGCGCTTCTACTTGAGCAAAGATGCGACTGAGATGATGATATTCCTTGTGGATTGCCACCCGGAAGCAGAGCAAATTCGTGCGGCGAATACACGAAATTAGCGATCACTGCGCTTGGCCTGTTTGGGATTCGTCCCGATATGTTTTCAATCATGTATTATCATAATGTGTGCGTTCGGGTAACCAATGTTCAATTTATGTTCTTTCCCAACGCTTGACGATAAAAAAGTCATTTTGTTTTTATCGTCAACGCTTATTTTCGCTCTCAAAATGGTCTCTGGTATGAGCCCATGGCGGGATTCCACTTTGTTTACCCTGCCATGTGGTAATTCATCTACCAGCGATTCTATACTCCACTTATAGCAAAAAATTTTTATTGCATTACAAATGTCATGCAATAGAATGCAATACAAATGTCATTACAGGAGATAACGTTATGAGTACTATTCAGATCAGAGTTGATGAAGAACTTAAAAAAAGTGCGTATCAGACATTTGAGAAACTGAACTTATCGCCATCCGATGCACTGCGTCTCTTTCTGCGCTATGTTGTAGAGAATGAAAAGCTGCCGTTCGCTGAAGTTTCCGTTATGGTGGCAGATCATGATGAAGATGCAGACATCTTAGCAGTGGTACGTGACCGTCTTAAAAATCCCGCTAGACGTATCAGGGTAAACCTTGATGATATTCCAATAAAGTAAAATAATTCAATAAGTTGCCTGGTTTTTGGCTCTTCTTTACCTTTGCTTTTGTCGCCTGTTGGTATAACGCGATCCCCGAACTGGCATCATAGGTACTGATGACATGAAGTGCTTGAGTCAGCGTACCTGCGGCGAAAATACATGAGTTCAACGAAAAGGTGATGCGCTTCTACTTGAGCAAAGATGCTTCTGAGATGATGGCGTTCCTTCAAGCATCTGATAAAAAAGTTTAGCCGCTTATTTTATTGCGAATTAAATAACCTGAACTTCGCTTAAGAAGAAAATAAAAATATCTGAGATACGATCAACATTTTTGTCAAAGAAAATTTAAGACATCTCAGTCAGCTCGGTTTCTTGCTTAATATTCCTTCAATATAAAAGAAAGTATGCTACCATTCACCGATGAAGAAAAAAAAGACATCAACGCCACATGACGCTGTTTTTAAAAAGTTTTTAAGTCATATCGATACGGCCAGAGACTTCCTGGAGATTCATTTGCCTGCGACATTACGGGCAGTTTGTGATCTGGATACATTGCGGTTGGAATCAGGATCGTTTATTGAAGACAATCTGCGGGCGCATTATTCCGACATTTTGTATTCATTGAAAACGGCGCAGGGTGAAGGTTATGTGTATTGCGTGATCGAACACCAGAGTTCCCCGGACAAAATGATGGCATTTCGGTTATTACGTTACGGGATTTCAGCTATGCAACGGCATCTGGAGCAGGGACATGAAAAATTGCCGCTGGTCATTCCGGTGTTGTTTTATCACGGGAAAATACAGCCGTATCCCTGGAGTACCAATTGGCTCGACTGCTTCGATGCTCCGGCCCTGGCGAAGGAAATCTATTCCGGTCCCTTCCCGCTGGTCGATGTGACGGTCATCTCCGATGATGAAATCCTGACGCACAAACGGGTCGCGTTATTGGAAATGGTGCAAAAACATATCCGGCAGCGAGATATGGCAGAGTTACTGCAAGAGTTGGTCATACTGCTGACGTAT